>JASJBX010000065.1 GCA_030066295.1 Crocosphaera sp. | reverse complement strand
CCTTCTCCTTGTTTCCCAAACCCGGCCCCAGGAGATACAGCAACCCCTGTAGCTGCCACTAACTCAGTACAAAACTCAACAGATTTATTTTCCCAAGGTTGGGGTAATTTTGCCCAGACATACAGAGTAGCTGAAGGGGATGTAACCTGCCAACCGATGTTATTTAGGGCGTTAATAAAGGCATCTCGTCGGGTTTGAAAACAAGTAACTGTTTTTTCAACCGTTGTTTGTTCTCCCTTTAAAGCTGCGATCGCCCCGTTTAAAATGCCTCGATATTGATTAAAATCGACTACTGCTTTCACCCGTCTTAAAGCTTGGATAATTTCAGCATTACCGATCGCATAACCAATCCTAAACCCTCCCATATTATAGGACTTAGAGAGGGTAAAAAACTCAATAGACAGGGATTTGCTGGGATCTGCCTGTAAAATAGAAGGGGGTTGCGCCCTTCCCTCAAACACAATATCAACGTAGGGAAAATCGTGAACCAACACTAACCCATGCTTTCGACAAAACGTCACTGCGTCTTGAAAAAAAGCTAAGGAAGCGGTGGCACTGGTGGGGTTATGAGGGTAGCTCAACACCATCATTTTAGCTTGGGCTACTACCTGGGAAGGAACATCTGCAAACACCGGTAAGAAGTCGTTTTCTGCCAATAATGGCATAGGATAAATTTGACCCCCAGCCAAATAGACACCCCCCGCGTGGGACGGATAGCCCGGATCGAGGAGTAGGGCAAAATCCCCCGGATCGAGTAACACTAAGGGTAAATGGGCTGTTCCTTCCTGGGAACCGATCAGGGTTAACACTTCGGTATGGGGATCAACCGCCACCCCAAACCGTTGACTGTACCATTGCGCCACAGTTTCCCTGAACTTTAAGGTTCCGTGGTGGAGAAGATAGCCGTGGGTGGTGGGATCGTTGAGGGAAGTGGCAATATGAGCGATCGCTTCAGAATCGGCGGGGAGATCGGATGATCCTAGGGATAAATCAATAATGGTTTTACCGTTGCTGATGGCTTGAGACTTCGCCCGGTCCATATCAGCAAAAACATTTTTTTCTAACGCTTGAAGACGGTTCGCAAAGTGCATGGTTTTGATGATGACAAAAAAGCTAGAGTCCAGAGAATGACTGTTATCCTCTGGCCTCCGCACTGTTTTAATTGAGATGTTGTTTAAGCATCTCTTCCAATTGCTGTCTGGTAATCGCCCCTTCGTGTTCAGCCAATAGTTGCTTATCCTTAAACAATCGTAGCGCAGGAACCCCCTCCACTTTGCACTTGGTTCGTGCATCGGGGTTGGGGTCCACTTCTAATTTAACCACTTTGAGACTATCGCCATAGCTATCAGCAATTTTTTTAATGGAAGGAGAAACCAAACGACATGGACCACACCAAGAAGCCCAGAAATAGACTAATACAGGGGTGTTAGCCTCAAACACTTCTGTATCAAATTGAGGATCTGTAATTTCGAGAACACTACTCATAGTTTAGTTATCAGTGATCAATGATTCCGTTATCAGTTATTAGCTTACAAGGTTGGCCAATTTCTTCCACTGGGTTTTCTTGACTTTTCAAAGATTATCCAGTTGACGGCGTAAGTCGTCTAACTCTGCATCCACCAGATTATTTTTAGGAGAGGCTTTATCCTGGGTTGAACCTTCGGGTAGGGCTCCTTTAGGTTCAGCCGCTCCGGTTATTTGGGCTTTAAGCATGGCCAGTTCATCTTCCACACCGCTTCCGGCTTCGAGTTCGGCAAATTGACGCTCAATATCAGACCCCCCTAACTCCTGAATAGATTGAGAACGGGCTTCGGCTTCTAATACTTTGTTTTCCATGCGTTCAAAGGCAGCCATGGAACCACTGGTATTTAGACCATTCATGGTTGATTGTAAGGCTTCGTTGGCTTTAGCGGCCTTGGCCCTGGAAATGAGCATATTTTTCTTAGTCTTCGCTTCAGAAATTTTGCTTTCTAGGGCCATCAAATTACGGCGCATGGTTTCAATTTGCGCGTTTTGCTGATCTAGTTGTTCTTTGAGGGTGGTGGCTGTCTCTGTATGAGATTTTTTTCGGACTAAGGCTTCTCTGGCCAGGGTTTCTTCCCCTTTAGAAAGGGCTAATTTTGCCCGTTGTTCCCAACTATTAGCTTCTTTGAGGGCTTGTTTATACTGGGTTTCGGTTCGTTTTTGGGAGGCGATCGTACCGGCCACCGCTTGTTTTAACTGGACCAAGTCTTCACCCATATCCATAATGGTTTGTTCTAAGACTTTTTCTGGATCTTCTGCTTTACTGACCAGATCGTTAAGGTTGGCTCTGACAACTCGGCCCAGGCGATCGAATAATCCCATAATACTGTTTATCCTCTTGGTGTGTTTAAGCTGTGAAGTTAAAATAACGTTGTTATGCTCTTGATGTGAGACATTCCTGTATTCTAGTTTATCAAGTAAGACGGGAGTTGGGGGTTCGGGGTTCGGGGTTCGGGGTTCGGAGTTATCAATTTTTGACTAGACTAATTTGATAAACTTCTTTTTTCCCACCTGTAAAACGTTGCCTGACAGTTGTTCTGCATTGTCAAAGGTAAGATTGACATCAGTAATTTTTTCCCCGTTCAAACGCACTGCACCTCCTTGTATTTGTCGTCTGCCTTCTCCACTACTGGTACAGAGTCCACTAGCATTTAAAATGTAGAACAATTTGGCGGGAAATTCAACATTGGATAAGTCATATTCGGGGACGGCATCCGTTGCACCGGTTCCTTTGTTTTTAACTAAATCTTCTGCCGTTTTTTGGGCGGTTAAGGCAGTTTCTTGGCCATGAAATTGTCCAACAATTTCTAGGGCTAGTAATTTTTGACAGTCTCTGGGATTTTCAGGCAGTTGTTTTAAGGGTAAATTGGTTAACAGTTCAAAATAGTCTTTGATGATGGCATCGGGGGTTTTTTCCAGTTTAGAATACATGGATAATTCATCTTCTTTTAACCCCACATAATTATTGAGGGATTTGGACATTTTCTGGCTGCCGTCTGTGCCGAGTAAAATGGGTAATAATAATCCAAACTGGGGCTTTTTGCCGAAGTGTCTTTGTAAGTCTCTACCGACGGCAATATTAAACTTTTGATCCGTTCCTCCCAGTTCGACATCGGCATCGATCATCACCGAATCATAGCCCTGCATTAAGGGGTAGAGAAATTCGTGGAGAAAAATGGGATTTTCTTGTTTATACCGTTCGGAAAATCCTTCTTTGGCTAACATTTGACCGACGGTCATGGTAGCTAAAAGTTCTTGAATTTTGGCTAAATTTAAGTCCTTTAACCATTCCGAATTGTAGCGAATTTCTAACCGGCCTGGAGTGTCAAAATCGAGGATAGGACGCAGTTGCTCTAAATAACTTTCTGCGTTGTTTTTAACCGCTTCAGACGTTAATTGTTTACGAACTTCTGACTTACCGGTGGGATCGCCAATTTGTGCGGTAAAATCTCCAATAATCACCACTGCTGTATGACCAGCATCTTGAAACGCCCGTAACTTACGAAAGGGGATACTATGGCCTAGATGAATATCGGTTCCAGTGGGATCAATTCCTAATTTAACCCGCAAAGGACGAGGGGATTTTTCTATTAGTTTTTCTAAGTTTTCTTCGGGGTTATTAGAGTCAGGTTGACTGGGAAAGATTTCGCTGGTTCCTCGATATAACCAATGCAAAGAGTCAGGGGTATTGACTGAGGACATAGGCGGCCAAGAATAATTGATTGCTTAATAATACATCTTTGATTTTAACAGAGTTTAACCCCTACTCATCCCAGTCGATTCAATTTTTTGACGGGGATTTCTCAGCCCATTTTGTAGTATCCCTGAACGAAAAATCAAATTTTTTCTATAATTTCTCCCATGTCTTTTCATTTTTGTTAAGATAAAATGTTAATCAAGGATTTTTATTGCTTGAAACGATTATGACCACAGAAAGAGAATATCAAGAGGGACAAAGACGTATTAAAAAAGCCAGAAGACAACATCAGCCAAAAAATAATCTGTCTCTGTGGATTTTTATGGGCATTATGGTGTTTATTGGCTTGATCGTGGTTCAAACTTATCAAAAACCGGCCTCTCAAACCATCCCCTCTAACTCAACTCAAAGAACACAATAAATCTAACCCCTGTCTGAGATAAAAAACTTAATCTTTATTTTACAAAAGAAAGGAAGTAAATAAGATAATCTAGGGTTAGAGTCTGAGGACAAATAACTAAATTGTTCTGAAAATAATTGACTCAAAAACTTGTCTTTACAAACTGCATTCTTCTCCTCAACAGGTAAAATATGAGAGAACTCGACCGAGAAAAAACCAATGACATTCTCAACACCATTATGGAATATGAATTGGCTGGTGTTGTTCGCTACACTCATTATTCTTTGATGGTAACCGGGCCCCATCGTCTTCCCATTGTACAATTCTTTCAACAACAGGCCACCGAATCTTTACTTCACGCGCAACAAGTGGGAGAAATCCTCACAGGATTAGAGGGTCATCCCAGTTTAAATATTGCCCCTATGGAAGAAACCAATGAACATAGTTTACACGCCATTCTTCTAGAAAGTTTAAACCACGAAAAAAAAGCCTTGGACTTGTATAAGGATCTTTTAGAAGTGGTGGAAAATGCCAGCATTTATATCGAAGAATTTGCACGGGGAATGATTGGACAAGAAGAAGTTCATAACATAGAATTGAAAAAAATGCTACGGGATTATGTTTAATTACACCGCAGCGATTTAGACGTTACCCAGGCATCTTGTCTGGGGTCATCTAGAAAACAAGAGAAAAAAAATATATAATGAACAGGTAATCAATAAGTCCTTCTAAATCATGGATTTTAGTGCTGCTTTGCCGACTTTTGTTGTCACCTTAAGAGAAGGATTTGAAGCTTCCTTGGTGGTAGGAATTGTTTTGGCCTGTCTAAAAAAAGTTGAACAAACCCAACTGAACCGTTGGGTATATCAGGGCATTGGCGGGGGTATTGTTGCCAGTATTCTGGTGGGATTCTTATTAGGAGGAATTCTCCAGGGAGTGAATACCTACCAAAGTCCTTACACCCCCATCATCAAAGAATGTTTAGCCACCTTATTTGGTATCATAGCGGTGATGATGTTAAGTTGGATGCTCATTTGGATGACCCAACAAGGAAAGCATTTAAAAGCAGAAGTCGAACAAGGAATTCAATCTGCGTTAATCGAAAAAAATGGGGCAGGAAAAGGCATCTTTTTATTAGTGTTTATTGCCGTTGTAAGGGAAGGGTTTGAAACAGTTCTCTTTATTATTGCTAAATTTGAAAATAGTTGGAAAATCCCCAGTCTGGGCGCAACATTAGGGTTAACAACCGCCGCTATTTTAGGATTTCTTTTATTTAAGTTGGGGGTTAAAATTAACATTCGTCTTTTCTTCAAGGTGATGGGAATTTTCTTATTATTAGTCGTTGGGGGATTAGTATTAGGCGTTCTCAAACATCTTAATCTCGTTGTGATGTTTTTAGCCCAACTTGATCCAAGCTTTTCTCAATGGTGTTTCTTGTCGGGAGACTCTTGTATTTTAGGCCCTTTAGTTTGGGATGGTTCCACTATTTTACCCGATAAAACCTTTCCAGGAATTATTCTAAAAGCCTTATTTGGCTATCGACAAAATTTGTATCTCGTACAGTTAATTGTTTATCTTGTCTTTCTATTAACTGTGGGAACCTTATACTTCAAAAGTTTGTCTCCTTCCAGCCCTCAAAAATTCTTAGAAAAAGCCAGTTAACTCCTTTGACAAAGACAATCGCCTAAAAAATTGCTAAGCTTACCTTATAGCGAAAAATGAGTCAAAAGCTCAAACTTTCAAGATGGTGATTAGGAGAGAATCTAGCCATGAGTTCATGGACTTGTGATGGAGTCCCCAAAGACGGAAAACAGTATCCTGGGGTGTCTCCCCACAGCCCCCAAACCAACACCGGACCCGACTGCATTATCTGTGGTTTACCCCGAGAAGCCATGGAACCCGGGAAAGGAGGTACACCCAAGCCAGGTAAAACCGTTGTCGCAGGGACTTCTGGCAGTGGTAAGCCCTCATGGCTCATTCCGGTTATTATTGCCATCATCGTCCTTATTCTAGGGGGAGGTGTGGCTGTGTTTTTACTACTCAAACCCCAAGATCAAGCCATCGAACCCTCTCCTTCTCTCTCACCCAGTGAACCTGCTTCTACCTCCATCACCCCCAGTCAGGGCCAGTCTGTCAGTCGCGGCGAGAAACTCCTTTTATCCTCAACCCCCGATAAACAAGCCGGGGCCGACGCATTTGCCCAGGAAAACTGGCCAGGGGCGATCGCTGCTTACCAAAAGGCGGTTAACCCCTCTCAACCCGATCCCGAAGCCAGCATTTACCTCCATAATGCCCAAGCCAAACAAGCGGGGAACCCCATCACCGTTGCCGTTGCGGTTCCCGTCACCAGTAGTCCTGACTCAGCCGCCGAAATTTTGCGAGGGGTGGCACAATATCAAACCGAATATAATCAATCTGCAACTTCAGGGCGACCGTTAGAAGTAGCGATCATCGATAACAGTGATCCCACCATGGCCCCCAATGTTGCCCAGGAAATCATTGATAGCCCCGATATTTTAGGCATTGTGGGTTACGGGATCGATCCAGGCAGTCAAGCCGCTTTGCAACAGTACGAAAATGCGGGAGTGGCGGTTTTATCCCCCCTTACCAGTAGCTTTCAAGGATCGACCCTGAAAACTATTCCTATTGATAAAAAAGAAGATGAATTATTGCGTAACTATTTGCAAGCAGTAGGGAAAACCTTAAGCGAATACGCAGCCCAACAAAAACCGTCCCCCAACATTGCTATTTTTTATAATTCCGATAGTGGTTATAGTCAGCAACTGCAACAAGAAATTATTAATAGTTTACCCGAAGTTCAGGGAAACTTAATCCAACAAATTGATATCACTTCCCCTAATTTTGATGCCAATACTGTTGTTAGTAACTTACAAAATAGTGGGGCAAACGTGGGGATTTTAGCCTTGAGTAAAAATAAAGTGTCTCAAGGGGTAGACATTGCCAAAGCGAACGAAAATAGTGGTTTTCCCTTGCTATTAATGGGAGGAGATGAACTGTATAACGCCGATATTTTGGTTCAAGGGGGAGATGCGATCGCAGGGATAATCTTAGCGGTTCCTTGGAGTTTTAGCCCGACAGATGACTTTGCTAAAGATGCCTTACAAAGTTGGAAAGGACGGGTCAGTTGGCGGACTGCTACTGCTTATGATGCCACCAAAGCCTTAGTGGAAACGGTGAGTCAAAATCCCGATCGCGCGCTGGTATTTCAACAGTTGAGTAACGGGATTACTCTGTCTGAGAGTACCACCGATTTTAATTTATTTGATCAAGTTCCTTTAGTGCAAGCGGTTCGAGGAAATCAAGGGCCGAAAGGGTCAAAATACCAATTTGATCCATTAAGATAAAATCGGTTTAATTAAAGATTATAAGGAGAAAATGGTGAGACTTTACAGTAAGAAATTTTGGCAAGAATCCTGGTTTTTAATACCTTTAGTTTGCTTCATAATTACGTTAATTGCTTTGATTGGTTTTTGGGGATTAGGTATGGGAAAGCCTCGCGTTGCTGTGGCCATTGCCCTTGATTTAAGCAGCAGTACCTATGCAGAAGGGGGATGGTTAGGCAACCAGTCAACCATGACCAAAGAAGTGCAAGCGGTACAAGCTTATCTGCAAGAAAACTCGAAAACCAGCTTTTTAGAAAAGCCCAACGATGTACTAATTTTTGGCTTTGCTAATACTGTTGAACCGTTAACCAGTGGCTTTCAATCGGATAATGAGCAAATACAAAACGAATTAATTCAAAGCGTACAAAACACGAATTTACCAGCAAAAATTGGGGGAGGAACCAATTTAGATAACGCCATTCAATTTGGCATTAATAGTTTACAAAATACCCCAAATAATTACTGTCGAGAACTGCTTTTAGTTTCCGATGGCAATGCCCCAGTAGATATTAATGTGAGTAATAATGCTATTAGTAATAATATCAAAATTCATGGTATTATTTTAGGAGAATCCGCCCCCGATTTGCAAAGAACGGTTAATGCCACGGGAGGGCTTTTATTTAATGACAGTGTTGATGCCTTAAACCTATTATTTGTGGATGAATTTTTTACCTACTTTAATAGTAACATAAAATGGATTGCTTTTTGGTCGGGCTTAGCTTGGATTTTCCTTTGGTGGACATTGATGCTGCCGATTGATAGAAGTTTACAACATTTTAAAGTTAACATGAATGTATCAGGAAGATTCTCGTTATTTTTATCCTTATTTTGGACGGCTTTGACTTTATCTATTTTACTTTATATTGGCTTACCCTTTTTTTCAAAATGCTGATCATAGTCAGAGGATAACGTCTATGTTTTTAGAACGATTATTAACAGAAAAAAGAGAGGCTATACTATACTATAGCAGCAAAACATGGTGCATTTAATATTAGGATTTTTGGTTCCGTAGTCAGAGTAGAAAAGACAGAAGATAGCGATATTGATTTTTTGAATTAATACAAACATGGATGTTATATAATTTACCAATTATTGGCGAAGCTGTTAGAAGTCTATATCCAAACTTTAATGTCATAATAATATTCAAGGGAATGATCTAGCGGATTTTTGTAATCTTTTAAACCATGAGTATTTTAGAATTGATTTAGAAATTGTTTGGCGAATTATTGAACAGCAAATACCAGAATTAAAATATCAAACTCAGTTACTATTAAAAGAAATACAGTCATAAAAATTTATGTAAGTAAACCAAGCATTTTGACTACAATTAACCTAAAATAGAAAGTAAGCATCAGGAGGCGACAATGGCAGCAGTAGAAGAAAAAAGTATGGTTCCCACTGTCTTAGTCGGTGTAGGGGGAACTGGGGCTGAAATCTTATCAAGAATCCGCAGATTAGTGGAAGAAACATACGGGAGTTTAGAGGCGTTTCCTATCCTCAGTTTTTTAGTAGTTGATACGGATAAAGATTATAAAATTAGTAACCCAGAAGCCGGGGGAAGTAAATTAAAAGATCACGAAAAACATTGGGCCAGTGTTAGCGGAAAACAAGTCAGTGATATGGTTTCTAGTATGGAACAATATCCTTGGATTGATCGCTGGTTTCCTAGAGAGTTAGAGAGAAATATTACTTCTTTAGAAGCAGGGGCTGGACAAATTAGGGCTTGTGGCAGATTTGCTTTATTTTGTAATTATCATGATATCAGAGATAAGTTTTTAGGTGCCGTCAATCGTGTGAAAGGCCGTGAAACTTTCATGTTAGATCGGTACAATATCAAAGTCAGTACCAATGCAATCAATGTGTTTGTTACCGGGTCACTTTCTGGGGGAACAGGAAGTGGAATGTTGATTGATATTGGTTATTGTGTACGTAAGTGGTTAGAAGGAGAAGGGAGTCCTTTAGTTACTGCTATTGTTCCCATGCCTCAAGCCTTTGCTGGGATAAAAGTGGGGGATAGGGTATTAGCCAATGGCTACGCAGCCATGATGGAACTCAGTTATTTTTCTGACTATCGAACCGAATATAATTGTCAATTTAGTAAGAATTTGGCTGATGAGGTTCGTAGCAACCGCGCCCCCTTTGATTTTACCTATTTAGTGGGAACAAAAAACGGAGAAAGTGATTTTAAACTGGATCAAATTAGGGAAATGATCGCGCAAAATATTTTCTTAGATTTAACTTCAGATTTCTCCCCTCATAAGCGATCTATTCGCGATAATATTAAGTCTGCTTGGGCGCAAGCTGATCCTGGCGGTAGAGGTTATCCCAAAAACTTTATGAGTTTTGGCTTATCCACTATTGAAATTCCTATTTTTCAGATTCGCAATTCTTTGTGTTATCGCTTAGCTAAAGATATCGTTAACTGGTGGTTAAATGAACAAGTTCAGCTACCAGCCGATTCCATGGAATTAATTAAAAATGATATTTTGAAAAAAATGCGCTTAACCGACGTAGAATTATTAGCAGATATGGGGGCAGCCCAGGATAAGTCTTATCTGGAAGAAGTGTCTCAATGGGTTAATCAACTCAGACAAAAAATCAACCAAGAAAATTACTTACAATGTACCGCTACAGGAATTAATATCTTCGGCAAAGAACAGGGGAAAATTAAAGACTTAGATCAATTTATTCGAGAAGAAGTTAATAGTTACAAACAAGATCACTTTCGAGAATTAAGTCCTGATGAACGGTTACATGGGGATTATTTTAAAAGAATTTATGATAACCGAGATCGCACCATTACCCAAGGCAGAAAAACCCTAGAAGATGAACTTTATCGTATTATTGAAGATCGGAATTTTGGACCTAAATTTGCTCATAGTTTTATTACGATGGTAAGACAAATTTTTGATGATACCAGACAAAGATTTAGTCAGCAAAAAGAACAACTTTGGGAACCCAAAGAAACAGAAAGACAGAAACAATATGAAACAGCATTAGAAGAATTAAGTCAAATAAAAGAGCAATATGGTATTACTAAGAAAGACAGAATGATAGTATGTTGTGATGCCATTTTAGAGAATCTACAAGGAAGTTTAGTGGCAATTATACAGCGAAAAACCCGCGCTGCTTCCTTAGTGGTTATTGATCGTTTAAAAGAAGAATTAGACGCTTTAGAACGACGTTTAAATCGCTTTCAACAGCGTTTAAAACAGACAAGAGATGAATTTTCTAAACAAGGAGATCATCAAGCAGAAAGTGCCGATGTTTTAACCATAAATGGTATTAAATTGTACGATCGCGATAAGATGAACGAACTTTATCAAGACTTAATTGAAAAATTGGGATCTAACGTTCAAGGAAGCAAAAGTCGCTTTGAAATGGGATTAGATCAGATTTGTAGTACCCTCTCAGAAGATATTCTAAAACAAGCCAGTCCGTTATGGAAGAAAAACCGCCTTGCTGATGAATATATGCGCTTATTTGATGTGCAACAAATTCCTGACGTACAACAAGAGGATCTCGAAGAAATTATCTACGATTATAGTAAAGAAACCGTGGTGGATAATACCCCAACCGATGCCTATCTTTATAGGGAAATGGCAGCTTGCGATCGCCTCTTCAAACTCTACAACGATGAAACAGAAATTATTGATAACATTCGCATTGCTTACCATAAATCTCGTCCCTTAATTATGATGGATCGAGCCGTTTTATCAGGAAAAGATGCCGGGTTTACTCCTTCAACCAATGTCAATGTTGGCATTTTAGGAGGTAGAAACACCGCCGATCCAGCCGCACAAAAATTGCTTCCTTTATTGCAACAATTCCCCGATATTAAAGAAAGTGCCATCAAACCTTTAGGGGATTCTGAACGCCACCGTATCGTATTTGTACAGGAAATGGGAGGCTTTTCTTTGCGTTGTATTGACGGCATGAAAGATTTAAGACAATCCTATCAAGACTGGAAAGGGGACAGCATTGAAGCCAAACGCGCCCAATTACGAGGAGAACCGAGAGACTTACCCATACCTGTTCATATCCAGAAAGAACCTCCCTTTTGGGATGTATTTCCTGAAGATCCAAAAATCTTTCAATTGGTAATTCAAGCAAGAGCCTTAAATGTCTTATACTTATCAGAAAATAAAGCAACGAGAGAAAACACCATTCGTTATACTCGTAGAACCAATATAGGACTAGAAGACGTTGACATTGCTTCAAGTTGGGAAGAAGCATCACAAATACTAGAAGTTCGGGCCTGTCGTGAAGATAGGGAAGAGATACAACGACAAATTACGGAACAGTTAAACCAAGCAGACACCTCTCAACAAAAACGACAACTGTATCAAACCTTAACCGCTTATTTAGAACACCGATCTTTAGAATTAGAAAAACAAGGGGGTAAAGATAGTCCCGAATATAAACGGGAGGCAGAAATTATCAAAAGATTAATCGATGATCATCAACTTTATGCCACCGATACCGTTAGTCATACCCCAGAAACCACCACAGAACAACCTCCCCAACCCCCTCAACCTCCTAGTCCCAAAAAATGGTATCTATACAAAGAAAATCAACAAACTGGCCCCTTTTCTGTGGATGAATTATTAGGCCAAGGAGTCACCCCCCAAACCTATATTTGGTGTGCCGGAATGGAAGGGTGGAAAACAGCTTCAGAAGTTAGTGAGTTAGAACATTTGTTTTAAAGTTACTGCTCTTGGGGATAAATTAAATGCCATTGATGACGAATACTATCCATAATTTCCATAATTTTTAGGGTTTCATTTAGTGGCATAATTGTGCTTTCTAATTGGTTAGTTTGAAGACAATTTATCACCTCTTGAGCTTCGTAATTATAGCCATTTCCTGAGAATATTTGTTTTATTTGAAAAGTATTTTTACGTTTAAGGGGAAGATCGTATAAATCAGCATAAAGAGCTAATTTTCTTAACAATGAATTTTGCTTAAGAGCAGACTTTATTTTTTGTTTAAGAGAAGAAGAAGAATCACCAGAAGTTGAAGGTTGGGGTAACTGAGTTATGGATAATTTTAAAGGTCGATAAAAAGGGCTATGGATACGAATTTTTCCTAAGCTTCCTGTAATAACAACTTCGTTAGAGGTTTGCGCTTTCAGGGTAGCAGATAGTACGGCCAGTTGACCCTTTGGATAGCGCAAAATTAAAGCATTTTGTTCATCAATTTTTGTTTCACTGAATACCCCTTGTGAGACAACGTCTTGAGGTTCACCTAATAAGTAAAAAGCCAAAGAAAGAGGATAAATTGTTCTATCTAATAAGGCCCCACCCCCTAAATCAAGGTTATAAAATCTTTGTTGGGGGTCGGGATTAGCACGATAACCAAAATCAGCCGTTAATAGACAAATTTCCCCAATTGTCCCCGCTTCAATGATACTTTTAACCTTTTGAATTAAAGGCATAAACCTCATCCACATTGCTTCCATACAAAACAATTTTTTTTGCTGTGCTAAAGTAATGACTTCGCGGGTTTCTTTGGCATTAAGCATAAAAGGTTTTTCACATAAAATTGCTTTATTTGCTTCTAAACACATTAAACAATCTGCTTTATGTCTGTAATTGGGAGTTGCAACATAAACCACATCAATATCAGGATCTTGGGCTAAAGCTTGGTAACTATCATAGGAACGAGATACCTGATATTTTTGAGCAAAATTATCGGCTTTTTCTGAGCTACGAGAAGCAATTCCCAACAATTTAGCATCCGGAAGTATATTGAGTCCTTGAGCAAAGTCTTGAGCAATTAATCCAGTTCCAAGAATTCCCCAATTAATAGTTTTTGACATAATTTATTTTTCCAAATTAGCGATTAATCAATTTTACCTTAATCAGAATCACTTAGCCCAAGGCATCGGTTCAACTGGCTCAAAAGTGGTAGTAACTTGATAGGGTTTTCCACTATTACCGGATTCTTGAATTGCTAAAACAATCTCGTTAATATGGAGAGAATATTGAGCCGATAGACGACAACTTCTTTTGTCGGTGATAGCTTCTGCCAATTCCGCTACTCCCCGACAAAAATCCATTTCTTGAGAGCCTTTGTATCCATATTTTGTACGACCTTGTCCCACTAAAGGGTACTTTTGTTTCCAAGGACTAATAAACGTCTTTCTTCTAATGGTTAATCGTTTCTGAATATAAACGGGAGAGCGATAATACCAGCAATCTTTTGTACTCAATAAACCCTGATCACCAATAATCGTAAAATGATGATCATGAGGGGCAACAATACTACAAGTTAATCGAGCCACAATGCCTGAATGAAACTCAAGACAAGCAACGGAAAAATCGGGAGCATTAACCTCTAAAGGAGAGTCAGTTTTTTTATCAGGAATTAAGCAAGAAGAAAAAGCAGTTACGGTTTTAACTGGTCCAAAAAAGGCCGTTAACCAATTAATATAATAGCCAGCGTGTTCTAGAGTACACCCAACTTCAAACTCATCCTTATAAGGCCAAGGAATACCCGATTCACTTTTCCATTTTTTGTAAGCCATTTGATGAACCATACCATCATCCATCTCTGCATACACTAATCTCGCATTTCCAATGACTTGTTCTCGTAACGCTTTCCAAATCGTTTGTGCCGTTTCACTCAAGATATTACAAGGGGCAGAAGCAAGATAAAGATTTTTTGATTCTGCTAAATCAACTAAAGTTTTCGCTTCTGATAAATTCATGCTCAGAGGCTTTTCTGAGTAAACGTGTTTCCCGGCATTTAAACAAGCTTGAGACACTTGAAAATGACTGCGAGGGTTAGTTAAATTAAGGACAATAGATATTTGAGGGTCTTCTAATAAAGCCTCCAAAGAAGCATATTGAGGAACAGAATGATAACGGGAGAAATGTTCAGACCGTTGGGGATCGCGATCCATCACACCCACTAGCTCTAATTGAGGATGAAGAGGAAGGGTCTTCAGATAATAATCAGCTACAAAGCCACAACCAACAATACCAATACGCATTATAAATCAGTAAATTTATCTAAGATTATGTCCTTCTAATAGGATACTCTTAAAGAGGACACTCAAGGTCTTAAGTGCTGAATCTGATCAAGGGTCACAAAAATAATGAAGATCGCTTATTTAATGAATACTCATCCTTATGCTAGTTGTACCTTTATTCGTCGAGAAATCACAGCTTTAGAGGCAAATGGGGTGTCGGTGGAACGATTTGCCATTCGTAGTCCCAACACAGCAATGATGGATGAAGCTGATCAACAAGAAATCCCGAAAACACGAGTAATCCTTAATGTGGGTGGGTTAGGGGTATTTTTAGCCGTTGTTAAAACGGTTGTGACTAACCTCTTCGGTTTTTTGTCAATGTTTTTCTTTGCTGTTCGTATTGGCTGGAGATCGGAAACGGGGGTTATCTATAATTTAATTTATCTGGCTGAAGCTTGTGTTTTACAGCAATGGTTATCTCAGTCAAAGATTACCCATATTCATGTTCATTTTGCCACTAATGCCACAACGGTTGCTATGTTCTGTCAGGGGTTAGGGGGGCCTTCCTATAGTTTTACTGTTCATGGACCCCATGAGTTTGATAAAGTTCAAGCGATCGCTTTACCTGAAAAAATCAAACACGCTGCTTTTGTGGTAGCCATTAGTTCTTATGGAAAAAGTCAATTGTATCGGTGGTGTGAGTTTAAAGATTGGGATAAAATCAAGATTGTTCATTGTGGGGTTGATGATGGTTTTTTAACTGTTTCTTCTCCACCCTTTCCTGAAAAACCTTGTTTTGTGTCTGTGGGTCGTTTAAGTGAACAAAAGGGACAATACTTATTAATAGAAGCGGTGAGTAAGTTAGTGTCTCAAGGATATGATTTTAAGTTAATTTTAGTCGGTGATGGGGAGTTAAGGGAACCCATTGAAGCAGCGATAAACCGGTTTAATTTACAGGATACGGTAGAGATTACCGGATGGGCGACTCAAGCAGATGTTCAAAAATATATCTTACAATCATGGGCGATGGTATTACCTAGCTTTGCTGAAGGGTTACCGGTTGTTATTATGGAAAGCTTGGCATTAGGTCGTCCAGTCATTAGCACTTATATTGCAGGAATCCCTGAATTAGTCATTCCTGAAAAGTCAGGGTGGTTAGTGACGCCTGGTTCTGTTGAAGGGTTAGTTGATGGGATGAAAACTGTCTTAGAAACCCCGAAATCTCAACTAGAGGAAATGGGTAAAATAGGGGCAGAAATGGTAAAACAAGAACATAATGTTAACCGAGAAGCTCAAAAATTAAAACAATTATTTTCCTCCATTCATTAACTCAAATCTTATCATTATTAAGGTCATGACACTTTTGATTCACATCGGTTTATTCGTTCTTTCTTTTCTTATTTTGATTCCTTGTTTGGTTTTATTTATTGAATGTTTAATGTCTTTGTCTTTCTCAAGTAAAACATCAGAAGTAACATCGAAAGACTTACCAAATTTTAAAATTTTAATCCCCGCTCACAACGAAGAAGGCGTAATTGAAACCACCTTAAACTCTATCTTATCTCAAGTTAGTTCACCCGAGCAAATTATTGTTATTGCTGATAATTGTACCGATCAAACTTCAGCAATTTCTCAACAGTATGGAGTAACGGTTTTAGAACGTAAAGATGAGCAAAACAGGGGCAAAGGTTATGCCCTTGATTATGGCTTAAATTACTTGAATAATGATCCTCCTAACATTATTATTTTAATCGATGCAGACTGTTATATTACCCCTGAAACCATTAAAAAATTAGTCTATGAATCTTCAATCAAACAAAAACCAGTTCAAGCTTTATACTTATTAGAAAAACCGCAAAATCCCAGTCCAAAAGATTTAATTTCTGCCTTAGCCTTTTTAGTTAAAAATCAAGTTCGTTTTACCGGTTTATATCAGTTAGGACTTCCCTGTTTATTGTCGGGAACAGGCATGGCTTTTCCTTGGGAAGTTCTGCAAAAAATTTCTTTAGCTAGTGGTAATATTGTCGAAGATATGCAGCTAGGAATTGATCTCGCCTTATGTGGATATTCACCTGTTTTTTGTCCAGATGCTCAAGTTACTGGTATCCTTCCACAACAAAGTTCAGCAGCCAAAACCCAAAGAACTCGCTGGGAACACGGTCATCTTCAAACCATTTTAACCCAAGTTCCTCGACTGTTAAAAGGGGCAATCATGCAGAAACGTTTTGATTTAATCGGGTTAGCTTTAGAGTTAAGTGTTCCCCCTTTATCTCTATTAGTGATGTTATGGATAGGAACAATTATCATCACCATAACAGCCAGTTTATTCGGTTTTTCTTGGCTACCGACCATCATATTAGGAATAGCAGGATTATGTTTAATGATAGGTGTTTTAATCGGGTGGGCAAAATTTGGCCGAGCAGAAATTCCAGGTTTTGCTTTACTAACGATTCCCTTTTATCTATTATGGAAAATTCCCCTTTATTTTGCTTTTTTGATCCGTCCTCAGTCCCAATGGGTAAGGACAGAAAGAGATCAAATCGTCAATAATAAATAAGTTACAATTTAGAGGGCGGCGTAACCCCCAGTTTAGTTAACCGTTGCTCAATATCTTGTATCAGTTGAAAATCTTTGTTTCCTAAGTTATATTGAGGGTGACGAAGACAATCAAATGCTTGTCTAAACTGTTCAGGTTGCGCTGAAATTGGACTATCAAAGTGGGCGGGAATAACCCGCTCAAACCGCCATTTTGAAACCCGATCAACCCAAGTTAAAACCTCTAAAGGACTGCGATTGAAAATAACCCCTTGTAAGATAGGTGCAACCAATAATCGATGATTGTATAGTTCGTTAAAAGATGATTGCCAACTGTCATCCCAGTCAAAGGGAAAGAGTCCGAAATACGCTTTTTTGGAGTGGTCAGGGGCTTTTAAAGCATCTTTAAAGACCTGTCCCCATTTAACCGTCCCTAACGCATTAGGGCGAAAATAAAGGGCAAATAAAACAATTCTTTGCCATCCTTTCAATCGGTTTTTTTGGTTATCTTCGATGGTTTCTAAAGCATGATCCCTAGCATGAAATAATAACGGATAGGGATCGAGTTGTATGATTTCCGGTGGGGTTGAAGGGATAGAAATAATCGAATCCGTCAATAATAAAGTGTGCGATCGCTTATGATAAAAAGCCACTTCTTCAAACGGACCCAAACCTAAATCTAATGGTCCGAGAATGGCGTAATCAAACTCATCAGCAAAAGGACTTTGATGACTGTCTAACGGTAATGGTTGGGTTCGTTTTCGGGGACACCCTAACCAACTCGAAGGAAGATTAATCGGGAAACTCCATTGATTAGGAGAGACAAACACTTCTGCTTTGGGGAAACATCTGGCAAAGGGTCCGACAAATACTTTATGTTCAATACCCGAAACCGTGGGTAAAATGATATATTTAACCTCACCGTGAGCATCCACTAATTCCTGAACCAGACGGATACATTCACGAGTCGGCGCAACCGGTGCATAAACCAACAGTCCCCCCTTAGCCAGTTTGACCACCGTCATGCGAATGGGAACCACCACATAGAGAATACCCTGACACTGGTCAAACGTCCAAACCGTATCCTTAACCACCTCTTTGCGGAGGGTACGACGTTGACCATAAGGATAGAGGGGAACCACTGGCCAAAATGGCCAAGCTATATCTTGAGGACTAGGGTTAATAGGTGGTTCTTGTCCGTTTCTGGTCATTTTAGTCCGACTCACGTGCTTAATCTCCTGTTGCCATCCCCAAGTTTGCTATCTTAACAATTATATAATCTTGAGTAAATCCTAGAGCAATGACTAAAAAAATCGACTCAGAAAGAGAAAAATATTCAGGGGCCTATGGAAACGTTACCCTCCATTCTTTTAGTCAAAGAACAGCCAGTAAAGAAGCAGATTTTTTTCTACCTTATTTATCTTCTAATATGGCATTATTAGATTGTGGTTGTGGTCCGGGTACCATAACCGTTGATTTAGCAAAAATGGTTGCCCCGGCTTCAGTCATAGGCATTGATATTGAAGACTGTCAGTTTGAGATCGGACGCAAAAAAGCACAACAAGAAAACGTTATTAATGTTAACTTTCAAGTTGGGAATATCTATGAACTTCCTTTCCCTGATCACTCATTAGATGCTGTTTTTGCCCATGCGGTTATTTATCATTTAAAACACCCTGAACAAGCCCTACAAGAAGTTTATCGCGTGTTAAAGTCTGGTGGCATTGTCGGTATCAGAGATGCTGATCATGATCATATTATTTTTACCCCTTCTTCTCCCATTATAGAAAAAGCTTGGGACCTGTTGGGTCAAGTTGTAACCCTTAATGGAGGTGATCCTTTTTTTGGCAAATATCAACGTAAATATCTGCAAAAAGCCGGTTTTGTTGATGTCAAAGCATCCGCTTCTTTTGACTATGCTGGTACAAGAGAAACCATCAAACAAAATGGAGAATTTTGGGCGGATTTAATCTTACAAAAGCAAGTAACTCAAGTTATTTTGAATCATAATTTAGCCACGCAACAAGAACTAGAAACCATGAGTCAGACTTTTATTGAATGGGGAAACCATCCTGACGCTTTTTTTGCTCGAGCGAGATGCGAAGCAGTGGCCTGGAAACCCTAAAAATTAAGGTTTCTTTCCCCAACGTTTTATGATTCTGTTAGTTGCTGAGATGGTTCGGTAAAATCGGTCTTTTGCGGCTGTTTTTTGTCTTCTGACTGTTTTTCATATTTAATTTTAGCTATTGTTAACTTCAGAAAACTGCTAACCCCTACCATACCTAGAAGACATAAGATTCCTAGGGGTTCGGGAATCGGTAGACTGATGAGAGAATTATTAACAGTCACCACCTCTTGTGAAGAAATAATATCATTGTTCTCTATTTTAGTTAAAATTGTTTTACGTTCTTGATTTTTTACAGTTTCAAGCTGATTTATGCCATTATTTTGACTGAAGGCTGATTGATTGCCAAATACTAAAGATAGAAGAGTAACAACAGTGATAATTTCTAATTTACTAACTATTCTCATTGTTCAAAAAAAAGGTATTTGGTCGCAATTATAGGTAAGACTTCAGAAACACCCTTCATTTTTTAGAAATGCTTTAGATTTGGGGGTCATAATGCTTGGCTCTCCAGACCAGAAAGGATGTTATATCATAGAAGAAAGCGAGGAAAGACAAACTATATGAAAACGTCCCTACACCGTAAATCTTCTCATAAAAATGCAGATTTGAAACAACAAACTTTACAGTTAGAAGGAATGGGATGTGCTGCTTGTGCCACGAGTATTGAAACAGCCATCAATAAAGTGTCTGGTGTAGAAGAATGTAGTGTTAATTTTGCGCTAGAAAGAGGAACTGTGACCTACAACATCCAAATTACTGATTTAGAAACTATTAAAGCTGCTGTTAGTAAAGCAGGATATAAAGCTTATATTGTCGAAGATGAAAACAATAATCAAACCCAAGATATTGAACAGCAAAAAAGAGCAGCGAAACAACAAGAATTAACCCAAAAAGTAATGGTTGGTGGTGTTGTTAGTTTTATCTTGATTTTTGGTTCATTACCCATGATGACGGGGTTATCTATTCCTTTTATTCCTAGCTGGTTACATAATGCTTGGTTACAGTTAATTTTAAGTTTTCCTGTTATTTTTTGGTGTGGCCAAGGGTTTTATACAGGAGCAATTAAAGCTTTAAAACGACGGACTTCTGATATGAATACCTTAGTGGCTTTGGGAACCGGTTCAGCCTTTTTATACTCTTTATTTGCCACCTTTTTCCCTCAATTTTTCATCGCTCAAGGGTTAAATGCAGACGTTTATTATGAAGCTGCGGTTGTTATTATCACCTTAATTTTGTTGGGTCGATTATTAGAAAATAGGGCAAGGGGCAAAACATCAGAAGCCATCCGCAACTTGATGGGATTACAAGCCAAAACAGCACGGGTGATTCGTGACGGGGGAAGCCTTGATCTTCCTATTGAAGATGTGGTTATTGGTGACATCATTTTAGTGCGTCCAGGGGAAAAAGTTCCCGTCGATGGAACCATTATTGAGGGAAAATCTACCCTAGATGAATCTATGATTACAGGGGAATCCATACCCGTTGAAAAACAAGCAGGGTATGAAGTGATCGGAGCCACTATTAATAAGACAGGCAGCTTTAAATTTGAAGCTAAAAAAGTGGGTAAAGATACAGCATTATCACAAATTATTCAGTTAGTAGAAGAAGCACAAAATAGCAAAGCACCTATACAAAAAATAGCCGATAAAGTGACGGGTTGGTTTGTTCCTGTAGTGATGATTATTGCTGTAATTACCTTTATTTGTTGGTTCATTTTGGCTCAAAATTTATCTTTAGCAATGGTAGCAACAGTGAGCGTTTTAATTATTGCTTGTCCCTGCGCTTTAGGGTTGGCAACCCCTACATCGATCATGGTAGGAACAGGTAAGGGCGCAGAAAACGGTATTTTAATTAAAGGAGCAGATAGTTTAGAATTAGCCCATAAAATTAAAGCTATTGTCTTAGATAAAACAGGCACATTAACCCAAGGTCAACCCACAGTTACCGATTATATTACCGTAGATGGAATTGCTGATGATAATGAATTGAATATCTTAGAACTATCAGCAGCCATTGAGGAAAACTCAGAGCATCCCTTAGCAGAAGCTATTGTTAATTATGCTAAGTCTCAAGGCATTTCTAATAACTTACCCAAAGTAGATAATTTTGAAGCAATGGGAGGACAAGGAGTACAAGGTGAAATCAACGGTAAATTAATCCAAATAGGAACCCAGAAATGGATGAAAAAATTAGGGATAAATACCGATGAATTAATACAGCAAGCAACCGAATGGGAAAGTCAAGCAAAAACCACTCCCTGGATCGCAATTAATGGGGAAATAAAAGGCTTATTTGCTATTGCTGATGCAGTGAAATATTCCTCCGTCGAAGCGGTTAAAAAACTGAAAAAATTGGGCTTAGAAGTGATCATGTTGACCGGAGATAACCAACAAACCGCTCAAGCGATCGCCGATGAAGTGGGAATCTATCACGTCTTTGCAGAAGTACGTCCCGACGAAAAAGCTGATAAAGTCAAAGAAATCCAGCAATCTCAGGGTAAAATCGTCGCCATGGTCGGGGATGGTATCAATGACGCGCCCGCACTCGCTCAAGCAGATGTGGGAATGGCGATCGGTACCGGTACCGATGTAGCTATGTCTGCCAGTGATATTACCCTCATTTCAGGGGATTTACAAGGCATTGTAACAGCAATAGAATTGAGTCGTGCAACCATGAAAAATATTCGTCAAAACCTCTTTTTTGCCTTCATTTATAATACGTTAGGAATTCCCATTGCTGCTGGTATTTTATATCCCTTCTTTGGTGTCTTATTAAACCCCATGATTGCCGGTGCAGCTATGGCGTTTAGTTCCGTTTCTGTCGTTTCAAATGCCTTAAGATTGCGAAATTTTAAGCTATAATTGTTTTAGTCATGGGGGAAACCCCCATGACCGCGCTGGCTCCTTTTAAGGCGTGGCGGTGGAGCGAATGGGGGTTTTAACCCCGTGTATCTTTGATATATTGAACAACCCTACCGTGTAGACGGGTAGGGATTCTTTATGCGAAAAACGCAAAGGCGCATCCAATTGCCTCTAATACCTCACCTAATGGGTTTTGGCTTTACTTATCTGTTTTTCTCTCTTATTA
>JASJBX010000064.1 GCA_030066295.1 Crocosphaera sp. | reverse complement strand
AGGAAGTTCTGGCAGTCCTTAAGGGGATACCAGAAGCCTACACTGTACCGTCAGGTCAGTGTAGGTAGTTCACTCTTAGAATTGAAGATAGTCTGATTAAATCTCCTAATTGTCAAGAACTCAAGTTGACTGTTTCTGAGATATTTCCCACCCTATCCTAACTGAAGAAGTGGGTCACTACAATAAACAGTTACTTATGTATTTTAACCCACTTCATAACTAACTCAACAGAAATTTAACCAGGTTTACGGGCTATCCAATATTTACTGACAAAATGTAGTTGAGTTTCCCTTAATTCAAAGCCAGATTTTTCTAATCTTTCCCCTATATTATCCCTAATATAATCTGGATAATAGGGTTCATGAAACATAGCAGAAAAATTCTTCATCATCACCTCAAACTGAGGGGAATCTGATAATTGCATTGAATCACAAATAACAAACGTTCCCCCTGGTTTTGTCACTCGAAAACACTCGTCAATTACTTGCTGACGAACAATTCCAGGCAACTCATGAAAAAGAAATACACAACTTACCCCATGAAAAAAGTTATCAGGATGGGGTAAATTTTCTGCATTGGCGTGGGTGAGTTGGGGGAGCTCCCTGGGATTTTCTGATAGGAGTTGATTGGCTTTTCGCAGATAAGCAGGGGATAAGTCAACTCCAAATAAAGAGGCTTTTGGAAGGGTAGCACGAATATTTTTTAAAGTTCGTCCGGTGCCACAAGCAACGTCTAATACTTTAATTTGATAAGCTGGAAGGGATGAAAATGGCTTTAATCCTTCTTTTAACGGGCTAAGAATACGACGACGCATACTATCAGCTACACCGTTGAAAAGAATGTCCACTTGTAAGTCGTAAAGATTGGCGGATGAATCACTGAGATAACCATCCGTTTGATAATGAAAGTTTTGTAAATAATAACGGGGATACCCTTCTTTTTCGATATCATCGGCAAAGGTTTGATATTCTTTTTGTTGTAGTCTTGTCCATATTTTAGTCAAGTCTAGCCATATTTCAGGATAATGGGCAAGAAAGTCTGATAGTAAACTATCAAACAAAATGTCTACTGGATAAACCCCTTTTTGGGCATCCTTCCAGTCGGTTTCGCACAGTTGATTCCGTCTTTCTTGCAACTCTAATAATAATTGGGGAGAAAGGGGAGTTGTGAGATTTTGACGACTGGGAACGATGGTATCTGTTAAGCGATCGCTGAGGGTTTTATGGGCTAAACTAAAGACACTTTTACTCTGTTGAAATCCTTGATAGGCCAACTTCGTTAAAGTGTCAGAAAGCGATGAGAATAAACTGGGGTTAGAAGTAGATTCCATTGACAATAGTTTCTAGGAACAAAAACGAATATTAAAAAAAGTTTTCCTAGTATAGCTAATTTCAAAATTGAGATCAAGGTATTTTTTCAGGAAACAGAAAATGCCATAAATGCTAAATCCCATTTTCTAATTCTTGAGCATCTAATACAGCCATAGCAGACATATTAACAATGGTATTAATTTGACAGCCCTTTTGTAGAATGTGAATCGGCTTTTTCATTCCCAATAAAATTGGTCCGATAGCTTCTGCACCCCCCAATTCATGGAGTAATTTATACGCAATATTTCCCGATTGTAAGTCAGGAAATATCAAAATATTGGCATCTCCTTTGATGTTGCTAAAGGGATAATGTTCTTGCACTAAACTAGGATTAACGGCGGTATTGGCTTGCATTTCTCCATCAATTATTAAATCCGATTGTCTCATTTTGACTAATTGAACTGCATTTTTAATGCGATCGCATAAGGGGTGTTTAACACTTCCAAAGTTAGAAAAAGATAGCATGGCAATGCGAGGAACAATATCCAATCTTTTTGCTAAAGTGGCACTTTCGAGGGCAATGTCGGCTAAAATTTCGGCGGTTGGTTCGATATTTACAGTGGTATCTGCGAATAAATAAACTTGATGTTTAAATAACATCAAATATACCCCAGAAGCACAACTAATTTCTGATTTAGTGCCGATAATTTGTAGGGCTGAACGGAGAATCGTAGGATAGGATTGATTGACTCCTGTAACCATGGCATCAGCTTGATTCAATTCTACCATTAATAAAGAAAAAGTAGTGGGTTCAAGAACAGTTTGCCGGGCTTTAGTTAGGGTCATTCCTTTCCGTTGACGAAGGGTAAATAGGGTTTCAGTATAATGTTTAATCTCTTGATAATTGAAAGGATCAATAATGGGAATATTCCCTAAATCAAGACCTAATGTATCTATTTTTTTATGGATTTTATCCACAGATCCAATTAAAATAGGCTGAGCAATCCCTTCCTCGATTAAAATTTGACAAGCACCTAATATTTTGGAATTATCTCCTTCAGGAAAAACAATTGATTTTGGATTGGTTTTTGCTTTTTGAATACTGTGGCGGATAATTTCCCTTGATATTCCCATCCGTTGTTCTAAAGATTGTTTATAACTATCTAAATCAAGAGACTTTCTCGCCACTCCTGTCTCCATTGCTGCTTGAGCAACAGCCGGTGCAACCCAAAATAAAACCCGATGATCAAAAGGTTTAGGAATGAGATAGTCTCGTCCAAAACTAAGCTTTTTAAGCCCATAAGCTCGTAAAACAGTGTGAGCAACTTCTTCTTGAGCAAGTTTAACTAATGCTTCAACTGCAGCAATTTTCATGGTTTTATTAATATCTGTAGCTCGTACATCTAAAGCTCCTCGAAAGATAAAAGGAAACCCTAAAACATTATTAACTTGGTTGGGATAGTCCGATCTTCCTGTTGCCATAATGACATCAGAACGCACATTAATCGCTTCATTATATTCAATTTCTGGATCGGGATTGGCTAAAGCAAAAACAATGGGATTGTTAGCCATCGATTGTAACATTGAAGCTGATAACGCCCCTTTAACCGAGAGTCCAATAAATACATCGGCATCCTCGATCGCTTCCTCTAAGGTTCTCGCTGTTGTGGCAGAAGAAAACAGGGCTTTGTAGGGGTTCATATCTTCTGTTCTTCCTTCGTAAATAACCCCTTTTCTATCACACATAATTAAATGCTCTGGCTGCACCCCTAGGGTTAGATGAAGTTTCGCACAAGCAATGGCTGCAGCCCCCGCACCACAATAGACTACTTTAACAGTTTCGATAGATTTATTCGCCACTTTCAACGCATTTAATAGGGCAGCTGAAGTAATAATTGCTGTTCCATGTTGATCGTCATGGAAGACAGGAATTTTCATGGCTTTTTTTAATGTTTCTTCTATATAAAAACTATCGGGGGCTTTAATATCTTCTAAATTAATACCGCCAAAAGTTGGCTCTAAACTTTTAACCGTGGCAATAAATTGCTCGGGATCGTCAGCATCAATTTCTAGGTCAAAAACATCGATGTCTGCAAACCGTTTAAATAAGATTGCTTTCCCTTCCATCACCGGTTTCCCGGCCAACGGTCCGATATTTCCTAACCCTAAAACCGCCGAACCATTGGTGGCAACCGCCACTAAATTTCCTTTAATGGTATAATCGTAAGCACAATCAGGATCTTGATGGATTCTCCGACAAGGTTCAGCAACACCGGGGGTGTAAGCCAAGGAGAGATCCCTTTGAGTGATAAATGGTTTTGTTCCGTTTACCTCTAGCTTACCAGGACGATCACAACGATGATACTCTAGCGCGTCTTCACCAAAAGAAGCCATTTTAGTTACTCCTGAAAAATTCTTGATGATGATAAGTACGGTTAATGATAATTATCAATAAAACTTATTCTATCCCTTAACGTTTGTCAGGTTAATTTAACTTTAATTAAGTCTTAATATTTTTATCCCTAGTAGAATGTTACAATGGCTACAATATAAATAGAGTTTAATACTTCAGTGGTTCGGATTACACCAGTCCTCTGACACTGGTGGGTTTCGAGTGCCATCTATCTATTTATTTTATATACACATCCCGTTTATTTAACCAAAATTTAAACAGTATTTGAGAGTTAACGCCTAAGGAGGGACTGAGTTATGTTAATGACAAGGTATACCATAGAAGACATCAAGGACGAAGCGCGCTATTTGGTAGAACAAGGTAAGGTGGACAGACAACAAAGAATCTATACTTTGTGTCAGTATCTTCCTTCAGGAGAATGGTGTTGCATCGAAACCGAATTAGAAAGAAACGACTTCTTACTGAGAGATTGTATTGCGGATCTGATTCCAGCGCAAGAGTGGACTAACGATTAAATAATTATCGAGCAGATTATCAGGTGGGTAATTGGACAAGGAAATTCTTTGCCCACCCTCTCTGGTGTAAATATAACATTTGTTTTAGCTTAGGATCGCTGTATTTATAGGATAATAAAGCCAACTGGATGTTTACTTGAGAGATAATTTTCCAATGGCAAGGTTAGCCCTACTGAGTGTATCAGATAAAACAGGAATTGTTGAATTAGCCCGTCAATTAGTTAATGAATTTGGTTTTGAATTAATCAGTAGTGGAGGAACAGCTAAAACCCTACAAGAAGCTGGACTAACCGTTACAAAAGTGAGTGATTATACAGGATCTCCCGAAATTTTAGGGGGAAGAGTCAAAACCCTCCATCCTCGCATTCACGGGGGTATTTTGTCCCGTCGAGATATCCCCCAAGATGTGGAGGATATGAATAATAATAAGATTCGTCCCATCGACTTAGTGGTGGTTAATCTTTATCCCTTTGAAGAAACCATTGCTAAACCCGATGTCACCGTCGCCGAAGCCATCGAAAAAATTGATATTGGTGGACCCACTTTATTGCGTGCGTCGGCTAAAAATTTCGCTCACGTTACCGTTGTATCTAACCCCAAATATTACGAGACTTATCTACAAGAATTAAAACAAAATAACGGGGAAGCTTCCTTAAGTTTTCGGCAAAAAATGGCAGGGGAAACCTTCGCCTTAACCAACGCTTACGATGGGGCGATCACGGATTATTTTGCCAGTCTTTCCACCGAAGAAAGCACCACCCTACCCAGTCGTTACACCGTTGCCGGAACCGCCTTTCAAACCCTGCGCTATGGAGAAAACCCCCATCAAAATGCTACTTGGTATCAACGGGGAACCAAAGCCACCGGATGGACTGCAGCCACAAAACTGCAAGGAAAAGAACTCAGTTATAATAATTTAGTGGATTTAGAAGCAGCCAGACGGATTATTGCTGAATTTGACCCCAAAGAACCAGCAGCAGCCGTTCTCAAACATACTAACCCCTGCGGAGTAGCCGTCGCTAACCGTTTAGCCGATGCCTATGAACAAGCGTTTAACGCTGACTCGATTTCTGCCTTTGGGGGAATTGTGGCTTTAAATCAGCCCTTAGATGGAGAAACCGCCGAGAAATTGACCAAAACCTTCTTAGAATGTGTAGTGACTCCTGACTGCACCGAAGAAGCGAAAGAAATCATCAGTAAAAAAGGGAAAGTCAGAGTCTTATTGTTACCTGATTTAACCCAAGGACCCAAACAAACGGTTAAAGCGATCGCCGGTGGGTTATTGGTGCAAGACTCCGATGATGCAGTGGATGTGCCGGATAACTGGGAAATCGTCACCGAAAAACAACCCACTCCTGAACAACTGGCCGAGTTATTATTTGCCTGGAAAGTAGCCAAGCACGTTAAATCCAATGCGATCGTCGTCACCAAAAATCGCACCACGTTGGGGATTGGTGCCGGTCAAATGAACCGCGTGGGTGCAGTGAAAATCGCCCTAGAAGAAGCGGGAGAGGCAGCTAACGGGGGCTACCTAGCCAGTGATGGTTTCTTCCCCTTTGACGACTCGGTACGTACTGCTGCTGCTGCTGGAATCACTGCGATCGTCCAACCGGGGGGATCGTTACGGGATAAGGATTCTATTGCTGCGGCCAATGAGTTAGGGTTAGTGATGGTGTTAACCAAAATGCGTCATTTTCTCCATTAAAATCGCTGTTCAAACTGAATACTACCGCGATTATCATCAGAAAAGTTACTTGATCCTCGTAGGGTTGTGGTGTCATTAATTCGATATTGTAGCCCTAATTTTGGGGGGCGATCGCTGTTAACAATGGTTTGAATGGAGAGGGAAAAATCTTCGGTTAAATCGAGTCCGGCTTCGGCTGCTACACCAATATTAGAAGTATCAAGAGCGTCTTCTTGGTTAATTAAAGGAGTAGGAAAAATGCGAAATTCACTCAATCCTAAAGCTTCTCCGATGGCTCCTTGAACGGGTCCAAAAACGGCAGTTCCTGCTAGATTAGCTAATCCTAGGGTGGTTTCTCCTGTGCCTAATGTATTGAGAAAGGTTCCCCCTAAAAGGGTGACAATTTGCTGTTCGCTTCGTTTGGGTTGACTGCTCAATTTAATGCTTTGAGTAATGTTACTGGCAAATCCTTCGACGTTTGCTTTAATTCTAACCGTTTCTAAACTATCTTTATTAGCACGAAAGGTTTCAGGAACTTCTGCAGAATTGGGGTTAATGTTAATGGTGTTTTGTGTTGTTTCAGTAGCAGCAGCAAAGAGTTGAATATCTAAGTAAGGATCAAATCCTTTTTCGGGTAAAAATTGGGCGATATTATCTTTCCCCCCGGCTAATCTTAATTGACTGGCAAAAAGATTGACTAAGCCATTTTCTAGGGTTATGATTCCGTTGGGTTCTGGATTTTCTAAGGTTCCGTTTAAGGCTAAATTTCCCGTGGCTAAAAAGGTTAAAATTGGGGGACGAGTGATGGTTATTTTATTCCCTAAATTTAAGCGTAAATTATTCAATTTTGTACTCGCTAATAACGGAGAGCTAGTTTTCGGTTTCTTGGCTTTTTCTTTTAATAAAACTTGACCAGAAAATAGGTTGACTTCACCCCCAATTTCAGGACTTAAAACACTTCCCCCAATGTTTAAATTACCCTGGACTCCTCCTTGATAGATTTGCGGTAAATCAAGGGCTAAATTGTTCAATTGAATGGTCAAAGATGGGTCGTTTTCTGTCAATTTTAAGAGGGGTAAAGAGCCACTCACAGCAACTTGACCACCGCTAAATTGCCCCGTAAACCCATCAAAGGTAATGGTATCTAAGTCAAAGAGAATTTTGCCCTGAACTTCCTGAAATGGGATTTGAGGCATCATTTTTGTGGCAATGGTGGCATTTTTAACTTGGGCTAAACCATCCGCTTGTAGTTCGTAGGGAATTCCTCGTTTTGGGTCGACTTTTCCTGACAAGTTTAATTGTACTGTTCCTGTTCCCCCTAACCAAGCAACTTGTCCTTGACTGAGGATATTAAGCAGGGTTAACCCTTCGTTTTTGGCCTGGAATTTTAAGAGTAAACGATCGCTTTCTGGTTGAACATTGGCCAAGGGGAAAACGTAGGGAAAGGTTCCTTCGATGGTTAAGGGTTCGCTTTGGCGATCGAGAACACTACTCGCGCTAAAATTAAATTGCCCCTTTTCATAGGTAAATTGTCCTTGACTTGACGCTAACAGGGTTTGATTAATGGTGGGTTGATTAATGGCTAAACGTCCTGATGCTTGGGGGTTGTCACGGGTTCCCCCTAGGTTCATATTGGCGTTAAGTTGTCCCCCTAGGGTAACAACGGAGGGAAGGTTGACCCATTTCGACAGGGTTGCTAAGGGAATATTTTCCACCTGTAACTGTCCCTGTTGGCTGGTCGGTCCCACCTGACCGGCAAAGAGGATCGCACTATCTTCTAATTCTAGGTTAAAGGGTTCTAGGGTCAAGATTCCTTCTTTAAAGCTACCTCGGGCCTGAAACTGGGTGAGTTGATATTGTCCCCATTGCCATTTTTCTCCCAAGAGGTCAAAGTTCAGGTTAAATCCAGTTTTTGGGGCAATATTTAGGGAAATTTTGCCGTTAAAATCCCCTTTTAGCCGTTCTAGACCGGGTAAACTTTGATTATCTTTTTCTTCCTCCTTATTTTCTTTTAACCATGCGGTAATTTGTTTTAACGTTTCCAGGCGATCGCCAAGGGACTGCTTCGCGGTTTCTACTTTGAAGAGGGGAGTCTGGGGATTGTTATTATTTTGATAAAGATCGGCTGCTTTTGCGTATTTTGGTGAGTTGAGTCCCCGTTTTAGGTCTTCTAGTTCAAAAATTTGCAGGGTTTCTAAGATATCCTGTAGTTTACCTCGATTGATGGTGATATTGGCTGCTATATCTGGACCTTGGGGGGTTTGGGTTAATTGTCCGTTTAGGTCGTATTGGCTGTTATGGGTAAAAATTTTAGTATTTTTAACGGCTAAGCTTTGATTTGCGTAGTGAAAGTCTCCTTTAACCTGTTTTGCTTGAATTGTCCCCACAATAGGGTTAAGAATGGCAACGTTTTGACCGGCGATCGCTTTATTCTCTAAGTCTAGAGTCATGTGTCCCGACAATTGTCCTGTCATGGGTTGCAGGAGAAAAGAATTATTTTTGTACTGTTTTTGAGCAATTTTTTGAATAATAGGTAAGGATAAGGAACTTATATCGATTTTCCATCGATTATCTTTTTTATTTGCCGTTAAATCTACTTTTTCCTGTTTAACTGCTACGGTGAGGGGTTGGAGTTGGGGGTCGAGTTGTACATGCAGTTGATCTTTTGTTCCGTTTAAGGCTAATTTTAGCCCTTTATCTGAATTTTTAAGAATATTTCCGCTTATGACAGGCTCAAAATTGATTTCTTCCACTCTTAAGTTGATTAAGGACATTTCTCCCTCAATATTAGGGGTGTTAGGGGTTCCAGCGATCGCCCCTTTAAAGTCTAATTTTCCTCCATAGTTAATATCTTCAATAGGTAAGGATAGGGGAAAACTGGTTAAATCAAAGTTTTTTCCATCAATATCAAAAGAAAATGCTTTAATTGCTGCTAATTTATCTTTTTTATTCTCTAAATCAATGTCTAACCATCCTTTTGCAGTTAAATCTGACCCAGTAATCTGATCTAAGGTTAACCGTTGTCCGTCCCATTGGATCGTTGTGGTCAGAGAACGATTGACATAGGGCAATCCTTGACTAAATTGTAAGTCACCTTTAGCTTGTAGATATTCTGGAGCAATTTTGTTTAATTTTCCCGCAATTTCTAAGTTTCCTGATAAATTTCCTGTTAATTGAGAAGCGATCAACCTTAAAGGGACAGCAGAGGGGGTCAGGGTGGTGGTAAAGTTACCTTGAGTAATGGTCAGATCCTTAGCTGCGATCGCCCCTTGATTTAAGATTAATGTAGCGTTACCTTTTCCTTCGATACTATTTAAAAAAGTTTCTGGGTTAACAGTTCCCACTAAGGTTAAGTTACTGTTTAATTTCCCTGATAATGGTTCAGGAAGTTTATCACTCAAACTTTTAACATTGACATTCTGACTGCTTATTTCAGTTGACCATTGACCTTGATACAAGTTCAGATTTTTGGCAACAATTTGACCGCCACCTACGGTTAAATAACCCTGTCCCTTGGCTTGAATATTATTGATATTAGGGTTTAACCCACCAGCAAGATCAAAATTTCCGTTTAATTTCCCTTGTAAATCTGTTTGAGGCAATAATTGATTTATTTTTGTTTCATTTACTTGTAATTTTGCTCGCCATTTACCTTGAGCTAATTGAATTTTTTGGGCATTTATCCAGCCATCATCAACTTTTATATTTAATTCTCCCGTTGCATTTAAGCTCTCTTTTATGCTTTTTTTGGTATTGCCAGAAACTTGTATGTTTCCTTGAACTATCCCTTGTTTAATAGGTGAATTAAAGGTATTTAGACTAATCCCAGAAACGAGAAGATCGCTTTGCCATTTACTATTAGTATAAGTAATGTGTTCAGCTTTGACGGTTCCCCCTGCTGCTTGAAAATTAGCCTTTCCTATCGCTTTAAATGTTTCGGGTTGCTGGAGATTTCCTGATAAATTAACCTGTGTTGAAACTTGTTTAATATAACTAGGAATACTGGTATCATAGAGACTGGCCAAACTAGCAGTCGGAAGACTTTTTCCTTGAATATCGATAGAATATAGAGGAGATGATGAGTTTAAATTTAAACTTCCTTTGCCTATTATTTCTCCTCCAATGGTAGGAATCGCTTGAAAATCATTGATGGTGAGTTTTGATTTATTTAACGCTAAATTTGCTTTTATATTAGTGAAATTGACTCGATCAATTTTTATCGAATCTTCGTTATTCACACCAATTAATACATTCGGATTATCAAATTGACCTGTTAGCTTTAAATCTCCTGTAACTTTTCCTGCAATGGATAGGTTGTTCGGTTGCTGTTTAATAGTTTTAAAGATATCTGTGATTGAAGTAACTTCAGTTTTTGCTGTTAAATCAAACCCCTTATCTAAATCAATGTCACCTTGAATAACTCCTGCAACTTCTCCAAACTGAGTTGTGACATTATCAAAGTTTATTTTTCTTTCTTTAAACCGCAATTGTCCTTGAGTCATTAAAGATTGAGGTAACCCCTGAACCCTAGAATATACCTGGTTTAATCTCGCTACTCCCTGTATATTACCTAATTTATTATTCCCGTGTAAAACTTCTAAATTAGCATCAATTTTTCCCGACTGTAACTCAATAGGAAGCGGCAAAACCTGGCTTACTATTTTAGCCTTAACTTGATGACCTCTAACCAACAAATTTGTTTCTTTTTGTTTGCCATCAAATCTCCCAGAAACGTCAATAATTCCACTATCAACAATATGAGAACTAACTCGAAAACTGATTTGATTATTCTGGTTCCTGGGTTGAATCATTCCCGATAGATTTTGTAAGGTTATGGGTTCTTCTTTTTCCCCCGTATCAGAACGAGAGACGATAATAGCGTCACCTTTTTCTATTGCTAAACCCTTCAAACGAATCGGATTATTGGGATTTAATGTATTAAACTGAGTTACTAACCACTCCCCTCCTTTTCCTTGTTCTAAATAAGCAGAAGGTTCGATGGCAGTGACTTCAATTTCTAGTTTTCCATCTATAATGTATTTAAGAGGATTGTAAGCAATTTTTAAACCCGACATGGAAACGTTAGCCGGATCAGTGGGTGTGGTTAAGAGATCCGTCGGTCCAAAACGGATATAATTGAAAGAAAATGATTGTAATGACCCCAAGGCTACAGGACGATTGAGAAAACGGCTGAGTTGCTGTTCTACCACAGGAGTCAGGTTTCGCTGTGCCAAGAAACCCCCCGCAACTGTCCCTCCTCCTAATCCTAACAAAACAACACTAACACCCCAACCCATCCAAGAATAATGTCTTTTTCGGGGTTTAACTTTTTGAGAACATTGTAAGTCAGAGTCCCGTTGCTTGGGAGAACGGTTTGTTGTCATAATACTTACTCACACCACCACAGCTTTGAACTGATAATCCATCAGCTTTTCTGCGTCTATTATAGTTCGTGAAATGCCGATTGGTTTTTCGTACAAATATACTATAACTATTTTACCCTATTAAAAAATCAGTATAATTATGGCAATCAATCGTATTAGAATTAGTAAAGATAAAGCAGAATTAGTACAATCTCTCGTTGATTTTAATGGAGGAATTGGTCCTTTTCAAACCTATGCAGATGTGATCGCATTTGCCGCTACATTGGGAGCAAAATATAATAAGCGTATTCCCCTTAATATTATTTCTAAAGAACCGGCACCTATTAGTTTAGAAATTTTTATTTCGAGAGGATATGATACGGTCATAAAATTGTTGGCGATCACCGAAACAAATGACCCTAACATTCTTTCAGTTTATGATACGGAAGCAGAAAATAAGCGAGTACAAATATTTGAAGAATATGCCAATGGAGGACTAGAAAAATTACAAGAAGAATTAAAAGGAATTGTTGATTATTCAGAGCATTTATTACTCTTATTGAACTTAGAAAGATTCCCCAATAATACCCTAGATGAAGACTTTGATTTAAGTCGATTTTTATGATGATTTAGCCATCAATAAAGTTTACTTTAGAAATAATTATGTTGTTTATCAAAAAAAGTTAACATCAAACCTCAAAGCATCTCTTTTATTTTAGGATGGAAAGGGGAAAATTGTATTGAAAAAAATCTTAACATTTTCATAACTTTATCTTCATTTTCAGCCTAGTCAAAAAATGAGATAATAGAAAGTAAGAGAAAAGGGAAAAATATGGAAACTAAACCCCTGAACCAAAAGCCTAAAAAATCTGGTCAAACAGTAGATAAACGCTTCAAAATAATCGACGTTACTATGAAGCGAAACCACTACCGTCAAGATGCGCTGATCGAAATTTTACACAAGGCACAAGAAGCATTTGGCTATCTAGAACCCGATATTTTAGAATATGTTGCTCACGCCTTAAAACTGCCTTTAAGTCGAGTGTATGGAGTGGCAACTTTTTATCATTTATTTTCTCTTAAACCCAGTGGTAAACATACCTGTGTAGTTTGCTTAGGGACCGCCTGTTATGTGAAAGGAAGTGATAAAGTTTTAGCAGCTTTGCAACAAGAACTCGGCATAAAATCAGGAGAAACAACATCCGATAAACAAGTTTCTTTACTATCTGCCCGATGCTTAGGAGCTTGTGGGATCGCCCCCGCAGTGGTTTTTGATGGAGAAGTTGCCGGAAAACAAATGCCCGATAATGTTCTCGAAAGAATCAAAACTTGGCAAAAAGAAGAGTAAAAAAAATGGAACTAGAAGAACTTTTAGAAATTAAGAAAAAAACTGAAGCAAAACATCAGCAAAAACGAAAAAGGGTGAGATGCTGCACAGCAGCCGGTTGTTTATCTTCGGGTTCAAAAGCAGTTATTGATAACTTAAATAGGGCTGTTAAAAAGGCCAATCTCACAGAAGAAATCGAAATTACACCCGTTGGCTGTTTGCGGTTATGTGGTCAAGGACCCTTGATTGCCGTTGACCCTGATAACACCCTATATCAACAAGTTAAACCCGAACAAGCTGAAGCCATTATTGATAGTTTGAACGGCCAAGAAAACCCAGAAAACTTACCTCCAAAAACCGATCTAACCCATCCGTTCTTTGCCCATCAACAACCCATTGTTCTCGAAAATAGTGGCAACATTGATCCAGAAAGTATTGATGATTATATTAGTCGAGGTGGCTATCAACAACTACGTCATGTCCTCTTAGAAATGACCCCTAACGATGTTACCCAAGAAGTCACCACAAGTGGGTTGAGGGGAAGAGGTGGCGGTGGCTATCCCACCGGGGTAAAATGGGCAACAGTAGCCAAAATGCCAGGACAGCAAAAATATATCATCTGTAACGCCGACGAAGGCGATCCGGGGGCATTCATGGATCGGGCCGTCTTAGAAAGCGATCCCCATCGTATTCTAGAAGGTATGGCGATCGCCGCCTATGCAGTGGGCGCCAATCACGGCTACATCTATATCCGCGCCGAATATCCCCTAGCCATCAAACGCCTGGAAAAAGCCATCCAACAAGCCAAACGATACGGCTTAATGGGGTCACAAATCTTTGATTCTCCCTTTGACTTCAAAATCGACATTAGAGTGGGTGCAGGGGCCTTTGTTTGCGGGGAAGAAACCGCTTTGATCGCCTCAGTAGAAGGGAAACGAGGAACCCCTCGGCCTCGCCCCCCTTACCCCGCAGAATCAGGGTTATGGGGTGATCCCACCCTCATCAACAACGTGGAAACCTATGCCAACATCGTTCCCATCATCCGAGAAGGAGGGGACTGGTATGCCAATATAGGCACAGAAAACAGCAAAGGGACTAAGGTTTTTGCCCTAACAGGAAAAGTAGAAAATAACGGATTAATTGAGGTTCCCATGGGAACTTCTATCCAAAAAATTGTCGAAGAAATTGGCGGAGGGGTTCCCAATCAAGGAATCGTCAAAGCGGTACAAACAGGGGGTCCATCGGGGGGCTGTATTCCGGCTCATTTATTAGACACACCAGTTGCTTATGACTCCTTACAAAAGTTAGGAACCATCATGGGGTCGGGAGGCATGATCGTCATGGATCAAGACACCAGTATGGTAGAAATTGCTCGCTTTTATATGGATTTTTGCCAAGAAGAAAGTTGTGGAAAATGTGTTCCCTGTCGTGCCGGAACCGTACAGTTACATGACCTATTAACTAAGTTAATTGAAAGGAAAGCAACACAACAAGATTTGCATAAATTAGAAGCCCTTTGTCAAATGGTAAAAGATACCAGTTTGTGTGGCTTAGGTATGACTGCCCCCAATCCAGTGATTAGTACCTTACAATATTTTCGAGATGAATATCTTAGCCTACTTCAAACAACATAAGGGAGAAAAATATGACGGTCAAAACATTGACTATCAACGATCAACTGATTACAGCATCCGAAGAACAGACAATTTTAGAGGCAGCTAAAGAGGCAGAAATCAACATTCCAACCTTGTGTCATTTAGAAGGGATTTCTGATATTGGGGCTTGTCGTTTATGTTTAGTTGAAATCGAAGGCAGTTCTAAACTACAACCTGCTTGTGTGACCCAAGTACAAGAGGGTATGGTGATCAAAACAGACACAGAAAAATTGCAAGCTTATCGACGGATGACTGTCGAACTTTTGTTTGCTGAAGGTAATCATGTCTGTGCGGTTTGTGTGGTAAATGGTAATTGTCAACTGCAAAATGTTGCCATTAGGGCCGGGATGGATCATTCTCGTTTTCCCTATCAGTTTCCTAAGCGAGATGTTGATCTATCTCATTCCCAGTTTGCTCTCGATCATAACCGTTGTATTTTATGTACTAGATGTGTCAGGGTTTGTGATGAAATAGAAGGGGCGCACGTTTGGGATGTAGCGAGTCGTGGGGGTCAATCTTTTATCGTTTCAGGTATTAACCAACCTTGGGGTGAAGTTGATACTTGCACCTCTTGCGGCAAATGTGTCGATGCTTGTCCCACTGGGGCTATTTTTAGACAAGGAAGTACCGTTGCCGAAATGAATCATGATCCCGGAAAAATTGGCTTTTTAGTGACAGCAAGGGAGAACAAAGAATGGACAAGATAATTGACAATCAATAGCTAAGACAATTGTAAACTAAGGAACAGTAAAATGAAAAAAATTAAGTTAGCAACAGTTTGGTTAGCCGGATGTTCAGGGTGTCATATGTCTTTTTTAGATTTAGATGAATGGTTATTAGAATTAGCCGAAAAAGTAGACATGGTTTATAGTCCTATTGCCGATATCAAAGAGTATCCGAATGACGTGGATGTTTGTTTAGTAGAAGGGGCGATCGCCAATGAAGAAAATTTAGAATTAATCAAAGAAATTAGACAAAAAACCAAGTTGATTATTTCCTTTGGAGACTGCGCTGTAACGGCCAATGTTCCGGCTATGAGAAATATGTTAGGACCGGCGGAAACCGTCTTAAAACGGTCTTATTTAGAGTTAGGAGATGTTACCCCCCAACTACCAGAAGAACCCGGTATTGTCCCCGAATTATTAGATAGAGTAAGTCCCGTTCATGAAGTGGTTAATGTGGATTTATTTTTACCTGGGTGTCCCCCTAATGCTGAAAGAATTCGAGCAGCCATTGAACCCTTATTAGAAGGAGAAAAACCGATTATGGAAGGACGAAAAATGATTAAATTTGGTTAAAACGTAGGGGGTAAAATCTAAAATCATCTTCTCAACGGTTAGAAGAATAAGTTATGTTTACCCACCGATTCTACTAATCAGTTTAACCGTTAAGATGGTCTTACCAGTATTAAGTCCCTAAGAAATAATAAATTGATGCTATAAATAGAGGTAATTATGTCTAAAACAATTGTCATTGATCCCGTCACTCGTATCGAAGGCCATGCTAAAATTTCCATCTTTTTAGATGATAATGGTCGGGTAGATGATGCTAGATTTCATGTAGTAGAATACCGAGGGTTTGAGAAATTTTGTGAAGGTCGTCCCATGTGGGAAATGGCCGGAATTACGGCAAGAATTTGTGGTATTTGTCCGGTTAGTCATCTCCTTGCTTCTGCCAAAACTGGAGATAAAATTTTAGCGGTAAAAATTCCAGCAGCAGCCGAAAAATTAAGACGATTGATGAATTTAGCCCAAATTACTCAATCCCATGCCCTTAGTTTTTTTCACCTCAGTAGCCCTGATTTTCTATTAGGATGGGATAGTGATCCTGCACAAAGAAATGTTTTTGGTTTGATTGCAAATAATCCCGAATTAGCTAAAAGTGGCATTCGTTTAAGACAGTTTGGACAGACAATTATTGAACTTTTAGGTGCAAAAAAAATCCATGCAGCTTGGTCTGTTCCTGGAGGCGTTCGATCCCCGTTATCAGAAGAAGGTCAACAATGGATTAAAGAAAGACTACCAGAAGCTTACGAAACAGCGAATAATGCCCTTAGTTTATTTAAGGGACTTCTTGATAAGTTTGAGACAGAAGTTAAAACATTTGGTGACTTTCCTTCTCTATTTATGGGATTAGTTGGAGAAGATGGACTTTGGGAACATTATGGGGGACATCTTCGCTTTACCGATAGTGAAGGAAATATTGTTGCTGATAACTTAAAAGAAGAAGATTATAAAGACTTTATTGGGGAGTCAGTAGAAAAATGGTCTTATCTCAAATTTCCTTACTATAAACCATTAGGATATCCCCAAGGAATTTATCGGGTTGGACCTTTAGCAAGAGTGAATATTTGCTCTCGTTTTGGTACAGAAAAAGCCGATCAAGAACTAGAAGAATTTCGCGATCGCGCTGGGAGTGTCGCTACCTCTTCCTTCTTCTATCACTATGCTAGATTAGTCGAAATTATTGCCTCATTAGAACGCATTGAAAAGCTAATTAATGACCCTGATATTTTATCAAATAATACTCGTGCTAAAGCCGGAATTAATAACTTAGAAGGGATAGGGGTTAGTGAAGCACCCAGAGGAACCCTTTTCCACCATTATAATGTCGATGAAAACGGTTTAATTAAGAAAGTTAACCTCATTATTGCCACAGGAAATAATAACTTAGCTATGAATCAAACCGTTGCACAAATAGCCAAACATTATGTTAATGGAAATGCCATGACAGAAGGAATGTTAAACCGTGTAGAAGCAGGAATTCGTTGTTATGATCCTTGTTTAAGTTGTTCTACCCATGCAGCCGGACAAATGCCTTTGCATATTCAATTATTTGGGGCTAATGGTGACTTATTAGACGAAGTTTGTCGAGATTAATTAAAATCAATAATAATGATGAATTTTATCTCAATCAATCAATTCCTCCTCTCAGCATTAAGGCAACCTTGGACGGCTATTTATACAAAATTAATAGCCATAGCCCTAATTTATGGTGCAACTGTTCATATTTCTAATATACTTGGATTAACGGGAACATCTTGGCTATCCACCCCTTTTCTCTGGCAGTCAATGGATATTCTACTACTAATCTTTGATCTAACAACTGCCATAGCACTTTGGCGGGGTTTACCTTGGTCTATCTGGGGACTTTTTACTGGGATTTTATTTCTTCAAATTATCCCTTATACCTTGTTTAGAGACCACTTTATTCTCAAACCTGAAGATCATCAAATTCTCAATAGTTTACTAGGAACTGAAATTTTACTTCTGAGTATTTTTCTTCTCTTGCTTTACCTAAGAAAATAATTAAGCTTTGCTGAATAAAAGCCTAACCCCAATTAATATTGAATTAACCAAAATGCCTCATTTCTAATATATAAGGGGTTACTTTTAGCAGGAGGAGCAATCATTTTAATGTCTTTATTGAAAGAATTATGTTCAACTTTCCAGTCAGTATAGTCCCCAGATTCATCTTTCTCTTCTTGAAGACAACTATAGGTTACTTTATTTATTTTCTGATCATAAATTTCAAAAAAACGTCCACATTCTTGTGATAAGATAATGATAACTAGCAAACGACTTTCTTGATTAGGATATAAAGTAACGGTACTTCTTTGTTTAACCCCTGTCGCCACTCTTCCCCAAAATTGAGCCGTTGCCGTATAACTTTTTTGGACAGGGTTAGGATTAACAATTGCTATATTATTTGACCCTTTAAAATTATTTTTTAGATTGGATACTTCGGGAGTATTAAACAATAGTAATGAGAGCATAAAATGGTTTAAATTTATAGTCATAATTTTAGTCTAGTAAATTATTTACAGTTATTTTTATGTTTAAACAATCCACATCTGAACCTAAGAAAACTCTAATTATTGGTTATGGCAATACCTTAAGAGGAGATGATGGCGTTGGTTATAAAATAGCAGAAATTATTGAACAATGGAACGTTAATAATATAACATCTCTTGCTGTTCATCAACTAACTCCAGACTTAGCGGAAAAATTGTCTCAAGTGGATACAGTGATTTTTATAGATGCAGTACCTATTACTGATATTAATACGGCAAAACTTGAAATTAAAATCATTTATACTAATCAAAAAAGTAACAATTTAGCTCATCATAATAACCCAGAACAATTATTATCTTTAACGCAAGCAATTTATCAAAAAATACCTCAAGCTTATTGGATCTTAGTTCCCGCCATTAATTTTAATTTTAGTGAAGAATTATCGCCAATTACTCAAAAATATGCTAGACTAACCTTAGTAAAAATAGAGAAATTTTTATCCCATCAATCTACAGGAAATTTTATATGATTATTGAAAGTGCAGAAATATTTTTATTTGAATTACCTTTAATTAAAACCTATCGAACCAGCTTCGCAGAAATTTCTCAAAAAAGAAGTATTTTAGTTAAGTTATCCACCTCTAATTTATCAGGTTATGGGGAAGGCTCAACCCTCCCTTTTCCTTTTTATGTTCCTGACTATGCTGATACTTCATTTATTGTTCTCAAGGATTTCATTATATCTCAAATTATTGGAAAAGATATTAATAATCCAACACAACTCTGCCAAACTTTTGAGCATATTAAAGGTTATTCTTTTGCAAAAACTGCTGCAGAAAATGCTTTTTGGGATCTCTATTCACAAGAGCTTAATACACCTCTTTGGCAACTTCTCGGTGGTCAAAAGAAGTCAGTTGAAATTGGTGCAGCCATTGGTATTATTAAAGATAGTAATCAACTCTTAGAAACCGTAACATTAAAAGTGGCAAAAGGTTGTCCAAGAGTTAAGCTAAAAATTGAACCAGGTTGGGACATTGAACCGATCAAAAAAGTTAGGGAAAAATTCCCTGATCTTCCTCTACTAGCTGATGCCAACTCTGCCTATACATTAAAAGATATTGACTTACTTAAAACCTTAGATCAATTTAATCTAATGATGATAGAACAACCTTTAGCTTGGGATGATATTATTGATCATGCAGAACTTCAACAACAAATTAAAACCCCTATTTGTCTTGATGAAAGTATTTTATCAGTAGAAGATGCTCGTAAAGCTATTAAAATTGGTGCTTGTAAAATTATTAATATTAAACCCGGGAGAGTAGGAGGACTAACAGAAGCCCAAAAAATCCATAATCTTTGTAAAGAAAATAATATCGGTGTTTGGTGTGGAGGAATGCTAGAATGTTCTGTGGGAAGATTTTTTAATCTTTCTATTGCCACATTAGATGGTTATACCTATCCAGCAGATATGTCTGCAAGTAGTGATTATTTTGCTGATGATATTGTTAATTATAAATACAATGCACAGGGAGGCACCGCCGAAGTTCCTGATTTTTTAAGTGACTTCGAGGTAAATGAAGATAAACTCAAGCATTATACGGTTACTTCACATCAATTTAATTCAAAAAGTTAATTCAGTGTTTATTTATAATCTTAATTTTTAAATCATGGAAACTATCAACATTCCCAGAGGATTTAAAGTAACACCAGAACAATTTGAACAGCTTGCTTCTACCGAACAATTCGCACGAATGGAGTTAACGAAAGAGGGAGAATTAATTATTATGAATCCCACAGGTGGCACTGCAGGTAGGAAAAATAGCCGTTTAATTCAACAACTTAGAAATTGGGCAGATATAGGACAAACAGGGGAAGTATTTGACTCTTCTACCGTGTTTATTTTACCAAATGGTGCCAGAAGAAGTCCCGATGTTAGTTGGATTAAATCAGATAGGTGGAATGGGTTAACCACCGCACAACAGGATGGATTTCCCCCCATTGCACCTGATTTTGTTATGGAGTTAGTGAGTCCTAGTGATATTAAAAATCAAAGATACTCGGATTTACAGGCAAAGATGCAAGAATATCTAGAAAATGGCGTTAAATTGGGTTGGTTAATCGAACCATCAACCAAAACAGTAGAAATCTATCGCTTAGGACAAAAAAAAGATATTTTCAATCATCCTCAAACCCTATCAGGAGAAGCGGTGTTACCTAAGTTTATCTTGGATTTAACCGAGATTTGGTAGTCAACATTAAGTTGACTCAAATTGTAGACCTTATTTTAAGTTTATTTATGGAACTTCTGACTTCTGACTTCGTTAATGGGGGTGCAAGGGGTCAGTTATAGGAAAAAAATCTAGGTATAACCTTCTTATACCTAGATTAACGGAAATATTCGCTCTACTTAATTAATGACTTTTGCGTACTTTATACATCATTCCCAGTAACGAAAGAGTCATCAGACCTAAAACTGAGTTCGGTTCAGGAACTTGAGAAATATTAACGCCAATCACATCTCCTGACGTGCCGTTAGCTGGTTCTCCCTCTGGATGAATGCTTTCTGTTCTTCCCCAAGGATAGGTAATGGTGAGACGTTGATTAGGATTAACATTCTCTGTGAACCACTGTTCATCTACTGTTACAAACAGCAAAGAAGACGTTCCTAACCCCCCTGGTGCGTCTGGAGAAGCATCAGTAAGGGGAATTGGAGGATCAAAGTTGAAAGCAAGACCATTTGTAGGAGATGGACCCCCTCTGACTTGTACTTCGTCATCAAAAATTTCTCCATAAGTGACTTCAGTTGGTTCAACCGCACTCACAAGGGTTGTGAAACCATCAAAGATCAATTCGGAATCAACATTGAAGTCCGACGGTGCGTCCAAAGGGGTGGTCTCAGAACTCGCTGAATTGAAAACCGTATCAGAAATATAACCTGCCGATTTATAAGGGTTACGACCAAAGTAAGGTTTTCCATTCTGTTGTACCGATAAGAAAAACTCGAATAATTGGGCGTCATCGGGTTCAGGGGGAATGGTATCTGTGTTGACCACTTGATAGAAAAGAACGTACTGTTCAGTTCCATCTGTACTACCGAGCAAAGTGGTGGGAGTGAATCCCAACTCAGTCGTCCAGTTGTCTATCGTTTCATAACCGGTAAAACTTAAGGTTGCATCACAACGAGGACATTGAGTGATAGGGGGAGAGTTATCTAATTCAGCCCCAAATGGGCTGAATTTACTGCCGAAAAAGTCCCCAGGTGCAGCTAAGGTGGTGCTAGGAAAGCCCACCAACGCAAGAAGCACTGTACTCATTGCTGCTAAATGCTTATGAAATCCTTTAGATGACCGATTAAGCTTACAAGAAATTGGCATTGTCAACATTAACCTACATTAGTTGAATATCATCAACTGGAAGTCTAGAAAAAATTTTTTGCAAATTCCACAGACAGTTTGTCAAACTTTTTTGCTGTGAAGTTTAAACTTTTGCGAACAACCATAGACAAAATTACCTCAGTATTGGATGATATAACTATCCAGTTATATAGGAATGGTTATGGTTAAGACTCCTGTTAAACCCGATCAGCCGAAAGCAGGAACGAAAGCACCTTCTAAAGAAACACTCCTTACTCCTCGCTTTTATATTACAGACTTTGAAACTGCTGCAAATCTTTCTTTAACGGAACAGGAAACCGAGTTAAACGCAATGTTGACGGAAATGCGTAACGACTACAACCGTCATCATTTTGTTCGAGATGAAGAGTTTAAAACTGGTAACTGGGATCACTTAGATGAAACCACAAAAGAAGGATTTATTGAGTATTTAGAACGCTCTTGTATTTCTGAATTTTCTGGCTTTTTGCTCTTCAAAGAATTGTCCAGAAAACTTAAAGGCCGCAACCCTATTTTATCGGAAATGTTCCATTTAATGGCACGAGATGAAGCGCGTCATGCAGGGTTTTTAAATAAAGCAATGGCCGACTTTAACCTATCCTTAGACTTAGGAAAAGTTACCAAAACCCGTACCTATACCTTTTTCCCTCTAGAATGGGTGATTTACACCGTTTATCTTTCTGAAAAAATCGGTTACTGGCGTTATATTATCATTTTCCATCACTTAGAAAAACACCCCGAAAAGCAGTTTTATCCTATTTTCAAAAAATTTGAAAACTGGTGTCAAGATGAGAACCGTCACGG
>JASJBX010000013.1 GCA_030066295.1 Crocosphaera sp. | reverse complement strand
GTTCATCCCCAAGATGTTCATTGGTTGAGATGGCTGCACGGCGAAGCAACTCCCTCTCACACTTCTATTTATGCTGCTTGTCCGTTGACTTGTAATTTAGCTCAATAGGCACTAAGTAGCCCTATCTGTTAGATAGTGATTTCGTTTTTTATCAACACAAGCTAGTGCAGCCCGGTTATCCGCCGGGTTTTTTCATCATGAAAAAACAAGCCCAGATTAAGAGCGGCTTGTTCGTATCAACCGATATTTTAAATGGTTCACTAGGGATTATTTCTTTTTAGTGACTAAAATCATAGAGAGTCCGATAACAATAATACCAATGACATTAGAAGATTCAGGAATTTCTGCCTCAAATTCTTGACTCGTTAATTGGGCGCCGGCGTAGGAAGTAACAACACCAGTACCAGAGGGAAAGTCGTCTGTCTCAGTCTCCCAAATATTGTTATCGTTGTTTCTGCCTTGACGGGAGATAATTACATCAACTCCATTAAAATCTTTAGGAATATAGTAAAAGTTGGAGTTGACGGTAGGAACGGGAAGGAAATCCGGTGGGGGAGGGTCGATTACGGTACCGACAACGTTTAAAGGAAAGGTCGGAAGGGCATTGAACGCATCATTCATCTGATTGATAACAAATTCTGCTTGGGGGTCATTCTGCCAAAAACACAACTTGTTACTCTCCCCTAAATCACAAGACGTATCAAAGTCAGGTTGATTCGGGTCCCCGAAGATGTCGTTAAAAGTACCATATAAAAAGTCTATTCGATAGGTATTGGTGACGGTGAAGAGAAAGTCACTGTCCGGCAGTTGAACACCAGTTTCAACGATTTGTATGTCTTCAACACTGGTGACATTGCCATCAATATCCCTGTTAACGGTAATGGCTTCGGCTGAAGTCACTGGGACTGAACTGAATAAGGTGGCCATCAAGGGGATGACCCGTTTACATTGAAGCATTTTTTTTAACATTTGTTTACGTTTATTCTTAAAATGATAACTTCATTGATACTAATATTACACTTTAACGAATTGTATTAAAACTTAGTTAACTGGGAAAAATATGGTTAAAAATACGTTAGCGTTACAGGAGGACTTATCAATATTTGGAAGGATACTATGACTGTTGACCAACTACTGTTACTTATTGCGTTATTAAGCCCAGGAATTTTATTATCCGCTTTAGTGATGGGAAGCTTCGCCAAAGGGGGTTAAACCGAGGCTAGAAACGCCGAAGGGACAAGAAAGGGATGGGTAATAATGCCTTGACTTGTTCCCTCGGGGTGGCCAGTTCTCACCCTTAATCCTTGTCTTTTCGGTCATGGGATTGATTGGGGGAGATAGAATCAACATTTGATAGGTTGGCTTCCAGGTTTTTCCGTTGTTCCATGCGACTGAGGAAATATCCAGTCATCATGGCCGAGGCCAGAAGATTGGCTAAGTTTTCTCGGTCGGTGGTAACTTGAATGTTAAAATCGCCAGAGGGCAGCATTCCCACTAATCCCTGTACATTCTGCGTAATAATTTGTTGAATTTCAGGACTGGCTGATTGAGCAATACGAGAGAGGGTGTCAGGATGTTGTTGTTGTAAGTATTGAATCAGGGTGTTCGGGTTTTGTTCTTCTGGTTCAGAAGGGAAAAAATCGAAATTGAATACCATTAGAACTCCAAAATTGGGGTTGACTTATGTTCCACTGTGTATATCCCCACTATAAACCCTACTGGAAAAAATCGCTAAAAGTTAACCTGTAGATTGGGGAAATTGGTCGATCTCAAAATATTGATGGAATTTTGTGGTAACTTCTAGAAGATAGGAGCGGCCACTTTCTTGACGACGTTTACGCACAAAACCCATCTCGACTAATTCTTGAACGTGCTGATAGGCGGTGCTACCTCTAAGTTCGATTAAATCAGTTTGCACGATGGGGTTTTTTAGGGCAATAGCTGCTAGGGTTCTGAGGACACCTTTCCCTAGTTCTGCGGGGATGATATCATCAGTAAGTTCATCAAAAATTGAGCGTAATTGTAGGCTATAACCTGCCTCCGTTTCTACCACTTCTAAAGCACTATCCCGATAAGCATAATCGGAGATTAATTCCATCATTGCTTCTTGCGCTGTATCCACTTCGCAGTGGGCCCATTGAGCAATATCCATTAAGCTTAGAGGTTGACCTTTAAGATAGAGAATTGCCTCAATTTTTGTTGCTAGTTTCATCATGTTCTATTCTACCTCCCATCAGAGAAAATATCAATTTCAGCAGGATTTAGGTTGAGTTTTATGGAGTGACCATAGTCAACCCCATTAAGGGATTGGGTTAAAATTTCTAGGGTTGAATCATCTTGAAAATGAGCCGGTTTTGTTTCAGGATGGGGATAGTAAATGAATCCCGTATATTCGAGGTTTCTGTAGAGAATTTGACAATAAGAAAAGGAAAAAGTTTCGGCTGGTGAGTGAGGGTTCCATTGGACAGTTTTAAAGGTATATTGAGGATTGTACAGTTTAAACTTGTAAGGACGAATATTAATGTTTAAGGTTCCTGGAAAAAATAGGGAAATATCTAACCCTAGTTTTTTGAAGAAAGGGGTTTGCATTTCAATGGTTCCTTGAGGATAAGGACTATCTTTGGCCATCCCTGAAGCAACTTGATGACCTTTGGTGATAATTCCTATAACCGTTATCCAATCCTTAATCATATTTTATTCATGGATATTAGAACTTGTGAAATTAATTTAAACCATTGGTATGTGGTGGCACAAAGTACAGAAATTACCACAAAACCCCTAGAAGTTCAGCTATGGTACCATTCCATTCTACTTTATCGAGATAGTCAAGGAAAGATTCATGGATTAGAAAATCGTTGTCCTCATCGCCAAGTTAAACTGAGTGAGGGTCAAGTGGTTGAAAATTCTTTAGAATGTGCTTATCATGGTTGGCAGTTTAATCAGGAGGGAATCTGTACTTTTATCCCCTATTTATCAGAGAAGCAAGCTTTACCTAAGTGTAAAATTGATAGTTATACCGTGCAAGAAGGGAATGGCTTTATTTGGATATTTTTGGGAGATAAACAACGGTTACAATCAGGAACAGTTCAACTCATGAGTATTCCTGAATGGGAACAGCTTAATTATATTGGAACGGTTGCGGTGATTGATTGTCAAGCGCATTTTTCCTTTCTTATTGAAAACTTAATGGATATGTATCATGGTCATCTTCATAATGATTATCAAGCTTGGACAGAAGCAAAATTAAAAGAATTAATTACTACCGAAAATGAAGTGAAGGGATTATATGAAGCCAAAAGTTACTATAAAATTGATAAAATTTGGTCGATTTCTCAATTGTTTTTTCCTCGCTTTCGTGTTTTGCATCCTGAATCTTTAATGGTCAGTTATTGTTATCCCCATTGGCGTTCAACTTTAGGGGAAGATTTTACCATTTATTGTTTATTTTGTCCCATTAGCCGAACCCATACTAAGGCTTATTTGATTCATTTTACCTCGTTAAATGCCTTTCACCGATTACACAAATTACCACAATGGTTTCGACAGTTTATTAAAGATAACCTTTTTGGAACAGCACAAACCATGCTCGATGGATTAGTCAAACAAGATATTATGATGATAGAACAAGAACAAAAAGCTTATGAGCAACAATTGAACAAACCAACTTATGAGATCAATCCCACCATTGCTGCAGTTCAAAAAATGATTAAAAAACAATTAGAATCAAGATAGATAAAAATGTACGTGAGGAGCAAAACAAGACAAATAAAAATGGTAGGATGAAAGAATAGTAACCAATTTCAAATAAGATTTAACGATGGAAAACATCACTCCTAGTTTTATTTCTCCTCAATTATCTAGCGAAGACTTGAAACTAGAAACCCCATTAAAATTAGGGGTATTAGCATCGGGCAGTGGAACCAATTTTGAAGCGATCGCCAAAGCCATCAATCAACAACAATTAAATGCCACAATCCCCCTCTTAATTTATAATAATCCTCAAGCGACAGTTAAAGAAAAAGCAGCCGCCTTAAACATTGAATCAAAGCTACTCAATCATCGAGAATTTAAGCGTCGAGAAGAACTAGATCGAGCCATTGTAGACTTGTTTAAATCTTATCAGGTTAATTGGGTCATTATGGCAGGTTGGATGAGAATTGTGACCCCCGTTTTATTAGAAGCTTTTCCTAATCATGTTATCAATATTCATCCCAGTTTATTACCCAGTTTTAAAGGAATAAAAGCCATTGAACAGGCCTTAAAAGCGGGGGTTAAAATCACCGGCTGTACGGTGCATCTTGCCAGTTTAGAAGTGGATAGTGGACCGATTTTATTACAAGCTGCTGTTCCTATTTTAGCCGATGATACCCCAGAAACCTTACACAGAAGAATCCAAATACAAGAGCATAAAATTTTTCCCCTGGCCATTGCCTTAGCTGCTAAATTATACCCCGAAAAATAACGAAATCAACTATGAATGATCTGCCTGAACTGCTCCTTTTTGCTCAACATGGATGGGCTGACAGCAATGAAGAAATCAGTCAATTAGCGACCAAATTAGGCAACGATAAAACCATGATTATTAGTCCCAATTTGGGATGGGTGAAAACTTGGTTGAGTATAGATCCATTGATTGAAATGGTCAGCCAAAAAGCCGAAGAAATCAGCCAAAAATATCCCCAAACCCCTTGGCGAATTATCGGTCATTCTCTGGGGGGATTAATTTGGCTAGAAGTGCTGGATAAACATCCTCAATGGTGGCAAAAAATACACTCTTTAGTCTTAATTGCTTGTCCCGTTGGCGGGGCAGATTTAGCCCGAATTATCGATCCCTTATCCATTGGGGTTGGTATGGCTTCAGACTTAGGAAAAAGTCGGCGGTTAAAAGCCGATCGCATCACCAAAATTGTGCCAACCTTAGTGATTGCTGGTAACATTGATAACGGCAGTGATGGCACCATTTCCATTTCCTCAACCAAATTATTTTATAGTCATTTTGTTTGTTTACCGAATCTGTCCCATAGTCAATTAAAAAATCATCCTATTTTAGTGGATGTCATCCAAAAATTTTGGAAAACATCCCCAACTCCCGCCCTATTTGAGAAAGATTTTCCCACCGTTTTAATCGAAAGACTGCAACTCATTCCTGGGATGACTGACGGTCATTCTAAAGATGTGGAAAAAGCCAAATCTTACCTACAGTTTGAAAGAGGCATTTCGATTAAAGTCTGGAAAAATCCCTTAAATATTCTTCATGTCTTTGTGGTCAATGAACAACAAGAATGTTTATATACCGGGTTTGTGGGATGGGTCCATTCAGAAGGATTATATCAAGCTTTAGAGGCCATCCATCAAGACTATTATGAGTTAGTGATCCACGGACTGGATTAATTGTCTAAGCGCACAGCATAGACTTTTATGCTAACTTCTTATAGAGGAGTTTTATTCTTCTTTGTGTTTATCTATCGACAGACCCTTGCAAACGCGACTATCAATTTGTATTTGTAGCAGTGATAAAGATTTCACTCAGTTATTGACCCATCATCTGAGTGGCGATCGCTATCGTCTACACATTATCGATCAAGTCAACCACTTAATCCCTTTCCTACGAGATCATAGCGAAACCATAGATTGTTTAATGGTTAGGGAGGAAGCCAAGATCCTTCCCTTATTTAACCAACTCTATGAACAAGGAACCCTATTACCGGTGATTATTTTCCAGGGAGAAGAGGATCATTCCCCAACGGAGACGAATATCGAATCACCGACTTTTTTGTATCATAGTGCCGAGTTCCGTCATCAAATAACGGAATTGGATGAAATTCAGGTCATGATCGATCGCGCCATTACGAAATTTTTGCACTTGGGACCGAGTTGTTTTCTGGCGGATCGATCGCTTGCTTCTCAAGGGGACAGGGACACAGAAAATAATCAGAGTTTTCTACTTTTACAACAACGTCGTTTAGCAGAAAAACTTAAAGAGAGATTAGGGTATTTAGGGGTTTATTATAAGCGAAATCCTAAATATTTTTATCGGAATCTTTCCCCCGAAGATAAACAGGTTTTACTGAAAGAATTAATGGCCAGTTATCGAGAGATTATTTTAAACTATTTTGATGATGAGCCAGATATTAATCAAGCCATTGATCAATTTGTTAATCAAGCTTTCTTTGCTGATATTTCTGTCTCTCGTGTTTTAGAAATCCATATGGAACTGATGGACGAGTTTTCCCAGCAACTCAAATTAGAAGGACGCAGCGAGGAAATTTTATTAGATTATCGCTTAACCATTATTGACATTTTAGCTCATTTAGGAGAAATGTATCGCCGTTGTATTCCCAGAGGAGATTTACTTTTTGATTTATTGAATCAAATCGATTAAAGTAGTTAAAGATTATAAAATACTACTAAGGTAAATTTTATTGTTCTGTCAACCCTAGAAACTTTTCTAATAATTTTTATTGATATTTGGCCATGATTGACTTTAAAAAAACCTATGTCTTGAAACTATACGTCGCTGGTAACACCCCCAACTCTGTGCGAGCTTTAAAAACCTTAAAAAACATTCTCGAAGACGAATTTAAAGGAGTTTATGCTTTGAAGGTAATTGATGTCTTAAAAAATCCCCAATTGGCCGAAGAGGATAAAATCTTAGCCACTCCCACTTTGTCTAAGATTCTACCCCCTCCTGTGCGTAAGATTATTGGGGATCTTTCTGATCGAGAAAAAGTCTTAATTGGTTTGGATCTTCTCTACGAAGAAATTAGAGAACGAGATAACGATCTCTAACTAATGATTTCCATTCGATTCAAGGTTTCGCTTTCAATTTTTCATAATCCATCCTAATTTTTAACTATAAAACGAAGATAAAGCAGTCATGAATCAACCGCTTCCCCGTGAAAATCAACCACAAACATTAGCTCCTAAAGGGGTCCGTAAAATTCGGACAATGATCGAAGGATTAGATGAGATTACCCATGGCGGTTTGCCCTTAGGAAGAACCACTTTAGCTAGTGGGACATCGGGGACAGGAAAAACCCTTTTAGCGGTGCAGTTTTTGTATCATGGCATTAAATACTTTGATTATCCTGGACTCTTTGTTACCTTCGAGGAATCTCCCCACGATATTATTGAAAACGCCTATAGTTTTGGCTGGGATTTACAGAAATTGATCGATGAAGGTCAACTGTTTATTTTAGATGCTTCTCCTGATCCCGAAGGGCAAGAAGTGGTAGGAAGTTTTGATTTATCGGCTTTAATTGAACGCATACAATATGCCATCGATAAATATAAAGCAAAATTAGTGTCTATCGATTCGGTTACGGCGGTGTTTCAACAGTACGATGCTGCCTCTGTGGTAAGACGAGAAATTTTTCGCTTAGTTGCCCGTTTAAAACTGTTAGGCGTTACTTCTATTTTAACCACCGAACGAGTGGAAGAGTATGGACAAATTGCTCGGTTTGGGGTAGAAGAATTTGTTTCGGATAATGTTATTATTGTTCGCAATGTTTTAGAAGGGGAACGCCGTCGCCGTACCATTGAAATTCTCAAGTTACGGGGGACAACCCACATGAAAGGAGAATATCCTTTTACCATTACCAATGACGGTATTAATATCTTCCCCTTGGGGGCCATGAGATTGACACAACGATCATCCAATGCGCGAATTTCTTCCGGTGTGGAAACCTTAGACGAAATGTGTGGGGGTGGGTTCTTTAAAGACTCTATTATTCTCGCTACGGGGGCAACCGGAACCGGTAAAACTTTATTAGTGAGTAAATTTTTAGAAGAGGGTTGTCGTCAAGGAGAAAGGGCGATTTTATTTGCCTACGAAGAGTCTCGGGCCCAGTTATCTCGCAACGCCTTTTCTTGGGGCATTGATTTTGAAGAAATGGAAGAGAGAGGACTCTTAAAACTGTTATGTACCTATCCCGAATCGGCGGGTTTAGAAGACCATTTACAAATTATTAAATCAGAAATTTCTGAATTTAAACCTTCGAGAATTGCCATTGATTCTTTATCGGCCTTAGCTAGAGGGGTAACCAATAATGCCTTTCGTCAGTTTGTGATTGGAGTCACAGGGTACGCCAAACAAGAAGAAATTACCGGTTTCTTTACCAACACCACCGATCAATTTATGGGGGCCCACTCTATCACCGAGTCCCATATTTCTACGATCACCGACACCATTTTAATGCTGCAATATGTAGAAATTCGCGGAGAAATGTCACGGGCTATTAATGTGTTTAAGATGAGAGGATCATGGCACGATAAAGGCATCCGAGAATACATGATCAATCAAGATGGTCCCATTATTCAAGACTCCTTCCGTAACTATGAACGGATTATTAGTGGTTCTCCCAGTCGGATTACGGTGGATGAGAAAAGCGAATTATCTCGTATTGTGCGGGGGGTGAAAGATAAAACAGAAGAATGATTTAGGGCTTAAAACGTCTCATCACAGTTGCGGGACAGCGACGGATTTACACCGAACTTTCCCCGTTACCTCTAATGGCTGATCTCCACCAGAACCGATATTCTTGGCATTGTAGCATACAATCGCCAATAAATATTTTTCTTGAGTAGGTTTTTTGGGATGGTTAAGTTTGACAATCTGTCTGTGGAATGACTGAAATAATTTTGCTAGAACCATAGAGTCAACCGATAAGACAATTTCAGGGAATAAGTGACCAATGAAGCAAAAAAGTATTGGTTTGTTTGCAGCAACTTTCTTAAGTTTAGGCTTAGTTTCTGCTGGTTCGGCAGAAGCGATTACTTTTAATTTACATTGGACTGGACAAACTTTAGGCTATCAAGTGAAGGGAAGTTTTAGTTACGATGAAAACGCAGTTCCTGGGGATGGAATTATCCGAGAAAATGATTTAACTTCTTTTGATGTTGCGTTTATTGATCCTGATGGTAATGTTTTTCAGGAATTTCTTGATAATCATCTCACATCTTCCGATTTTAACTTCAATTTTGATACTAATACTCAGGAAATTTTACAAACAGGAGCGTATGATGCTGACGATGGTATTAGTATTGGTGGAGAAAGGGAACTAGGGGTGAATTTCTTTTCAGCACCCGATTCTATGGCTGACTTATTCCCTGATGATGATGCCAGTCCCCATGTACACTTAACAGACTGGGCAAATGACTTTCCTGACTTACCTAGAGGGTTTACAAGAGGGGTAATAGATCACTTAGATATTGCCTTTTTTACCCGTACCAGGGCAGAAGTTCTCGATGATCCTAATGCTGGTGAGGAACTGGGACAATTTTTAATGGCAACTCCAGTGCCGGAACCCACAGGAATTTTAGGGTTAGGGATGTTAGGATTAAGTGCATTATGGGTTAAGAGAAAATCAACTTAAAGTTGCTAATCATAGCATTTTGTAGGGTGTGCAATGCACACCTTACAAGGATTTTAATATCCCCATTTTGCACTTTTATTAAGTGATACGAAAAAACGCAAAAATTTTGTTAGTTTGGGTTGAAATTATTGAAGATTTTTAGCTGTATATACTCATATCTTGCACCTTCGAGCAAACTAGCTAGTTTAGAGAAGGAACAGGGAACGGGGAACAGGGAACAGGGTTTATTTTGATGGTAACTACTTAAGAATTTATTTTCTGTCTTTTGTTGCTGAGTTTTCCTGTACTGGTGCAAGATGTCAGTATAAAGCACTATCAGCAACAATCATTGTCTCAAAATCAATCATGGATTTATATTCAACTGCTATTTCTCCAAAAACAACTTCACGGGACAAAAGATGTGCCGAATGTGGGTTCTAACAACGAACTCAGGTTGATTTAGGCTTTAATGAAAAAATTTTTCCAGAGGTGGTAATTTCGATCACAGCTTTGGGAACAATAAGGGTGTAAGCAGCCTATGATTACTGCCTTATGTCCTCTTTGTCTACTTCCAATTTAACGTCTACCAAACGCAGTCGGGCGGTTGCCCTGCGTAATTACTTTTCGCCCTTTGGCAACAAACTGATCGAAGCCGGATATGTCGGACCCGATCAGATGAAACAGGCCCTTGTGGAAACCCGTAAAAACGGTCGTCCCTTAACCGAAGTGTTACAGGTGATGACTGGAGAAGCCTTATCCCCCGATTTATTACGACAATATAAAAAACACCATTTATTTGAACTAAAAATCCTTTATGGTGTCGACTCCATCGATCCCGAAGTTTCCCCGGTCGCGGATCGTCAGATGGCAGAATTAATCAACGCCTTAATTCCCTTTGATATTTGTCGTCGCCATAAAATTCTACCCTTATCTCGACACGACGGGGAACCACCTTCTATTTTGGTGGCCATGGTTGATCCCGATAACCTAGCAGCCCAAGATGACTTAAACCGCATCTTGAGAGCGAGAAATCTAGAGTTACGGCGCATGGTCATTACCCAAGAGGATTATGACCGCTTATTAGAACAGTATCATGAACTTCAAGGGGAAATTGACCAAGAAAATGAACGCATCTCCAAAGAAGAAGCCCTGAAAAAAATGGCCGATCTGACGGACATTGTGGGTAACCTCGATGCCGCCATGTCCGAGGAAGATGATGAAAGCCATGATGCCCTCGACTCCAACGATGCCGATCAAGCCCCGGTTATTAATTTAGTTAATAAAATCCTCGCCAAAGCTCTCCAAGAAGGCACTTCCGATATTCACGTTGAACCCCAAGAAGAAACCCTGGGCATTCGTTTCCGTAAAGATGGGGTACTACAACAAGCTTTTGATCCCCTGCCCCGAAAAGTGACCCCAGCAGTGGTGGCGCGCTTTAAAATTATGGCCGATCTCGATATTGCCGAACGTCGTCTCCCTCAAGATGGTAAGATTCGACGCATTTATCAAGGTCGAAAAGTTGATTTTCGGGTCAATACTCTACCCAGTCGTTACGGGGAAAAGGTTTGTTTACGGATCTTAGATAACTCTGCCACTCAGTTAGGGTTAGATAAACTGATTACCAACCAGGAAACCCTAGACATCGTCCGAGACTTAGCCAGTCGTCCCTTTGGCCTGTTTTTAGTAACGGGGCCCACCGGTTCGGGTAAGTCCACCAGTTTATATTCTGTCTTAGCGGAAAGAAATAACCCTGGGGTGAATATTAGCACCGCCGAAGATCCCATTGAATACTCCTTGCCCGGTATTACTCAGGTGCAGGTGATTCGAGAAAAAGGGATGAACTTTGCCTCTATTTTACGGGCATTTATGCGACAAGATCCCGATGTGATCCTGGTGGGAGAAACCAGGGACGTAGAAACGGCAAAAACCGCTATTGAAGCAGCTTTAACCGGACACTTGGTGTTAACCACCTTACACACCAACGATGCCCCTGGGGCTGTTGCCCGTTTAGATGAAATGGGGGTGGAACCCTTTATGATTTCTGGGGCGTTATTAGGGGTATTGGCACAACGGTTAATGCGTCGGGTATGTAGCGAATGTCGAGTGCCTTATCAGCCGACAAAAGCCGAACTCGCCCGTTTTGGTTTATCTGCTTCCAACGATGAAGAAATGACCATCTATAAGGCCAATAAATTGACCGCCGATGAAATCGCCGAAGCCAAAGAAAAGGGTTGTCTCTGCGAAAAATGTGGCGGTAGTGGTTACAAGGGACGGGTTGGGGTGTATGAAGTGATGCGGAATACTGAACGGATTCAAAGCCTGATCAACGAAGGGGCCACCACCGATCGCATCAAAGAAGCGGCCGTGGAAGAAGGGATGATCACTATCCTGGCCTACAGTTTACAACTGGTTCAAGAAGGCTATACCACCCTCGAAGAAGTGGAACGGGTGACGTTTACGGATACGGGACTCGAAGCGGAATTAAAAGCCAAGCGCAAAAGTTCCCTGGAGTGTAAAACCTGTTCTGCCATACTCGAACCGGAGTGGATCGACTGTCCTTACTGTATGACTCCCCGATTTACCTAATGATTCACCCTAATTCAATTTTAATTTAAGGAGCAAAATCCAATGGATATGATGATTGAAGACTTGATGGAACAACTTGTGGAAATGGGGGGTTCCGATATGCACATTCAAGCCGGTGCGCCCATTTATTTCCGCATTAGTGGTAAGTTAGCCCCCATTGATGAAGAACCGTTATCGCCCCAAGAAAGTCAAAAATTGATTTTCAGTATGCTGAATAATTCTCAAAGAAAAGAGTTAGAACAAAACTGGGAATTAGACTGTTCTTATGGGGTAAAAGGGTTGGCCCGGTTTCGGGTCAATGTTTATAAAGAACGGGGGTGTTACGCTGCTTGTTTACGAGCTTTATCCTCGAAAATCCCCAATTTTGAACAGTTAGGACTGCCTAATATTGTCAGGGAAATGGCAGAACGGCCGCGGGGGATGGTGTTAGTTACCGGACAAACGGGGTCGGGTAAAACGACCACGTTAGCAGCCATTTTGGACTTAATTAATCGCACCAGACAAGAACATATTTTAACCGTTGAAGACCCGATTGAGTATGTTTTTCCCAATATTAAAAGTCTCTTTCATCAACGACAAAAAGGGGAAGATACCAAGTCTTTTGCCAACGCCTTAAAAGCCTCGTTACGGGAAGATCCGGATATCATTTTGGTGGGGGAAATGCGGGATTTAGAAACTATTAGTTTAGCCATCACTGCAGCCGAAACCGGACACTTGGTTTTTGGGACGTTACACACCAATTCAGCCGCCGGTACTATTGACCGTATTGTTGACGTATTTCCTGCCAATCAACAGGCACAAATCAGAGCCATGTTATCTAATTCATTGATTGCTGTATTTAGTCAATGTTTGGTTAAGAAAAAGAACCCGAAACCGGGTGAGTTTGGTCGGGCGATGGCGCAAGAAATTATGATTGTTACTCCCGCTATTGCTAACCTGATGAGAGAAGGGAAAGCGGGTCAAGTTTATTCAGCGATTCAAACAGGAATGAAACTGGGAATGCAAACCATGGAACAAGCATTGGCTAACTTAGTTGTTAGTGGTTCAGTTTCCTTTGAAGAAGCCATTTCTAAAAGTGGTAAACCCGATGAATTACAACGTTTAGTGGGGGGTGCTAACATGGCAGCGAAGTCTAAATCTCGTCGTTAAAATTCCATCGTTAATTGCCGTTTATTATGTATGAAAGAAAATGCCTACTTATGTCGCTCAAGTTAAAGATTTAAAAGGAAAAATTTCTAAGCAAAAAGTAGAAGCAACTTCCCCTGAACAAGCTAGGGCAATGCTTCGACAGCAATATCCTGCTATTGGTAAAATTAGCGAAGCAGGAATGCAATTTGATTTTTCAGGTATCGGCGGGGCTTTAAATAATGTCAGTGTTAAAGATAAAGCAGTCTTTTCCCGTCAATTTTCTGTAATGATTAACGCCGGGGTTGCTATTGTTCGGTGTCTGGGGGTTTTATCTGATCAAGCTGGTAACCCTAAAATGAAAAAAGCGTTACTTGCTATTAGTGCAGAAGTCCAGCAAGGGATTAGTTTATCGGAATCTTTAGCAAAGCATCCTGACTGTTTTGATCAACTGTATGTCAGCATGGTAGAAGCAGGGGAAACAGGGGGGGTACTCGATGAAGTGTTAAACCGTTTGGCGAAACTTTTAGAAGATATGGCCCGCCTGCAAAATCAAATTAAATCCGCTATGGCTTATCCTGTTACGGTTGGTCTCTTGGCGGTTATTGTTTTCTTTGCTATGACCATCTTTTTAATTCCCGTTTTTGCCGGAATTTTTGAAGATTTAGGGGCAGAATTACCAGCGTTAACCCAATTTATGCTTTACTTAAGTGGTATTATGAGAAGTTGGAAAATTCTGATTCCTATTGTGGGATCGATTGCTTTCGTTATTGGCATTAAACAATACTATAAAACCCCTGTTGGTCGTCTGCAAATTGACAAATTTCTCTTAAAAATGCCTTTGTTTGGTGACTTAAATGAAAAGTCTGCAGTCGCCCGTTTTTGTCGCGTTTTTGGGACCTTAATGCGTTCTGGTGTTCCTATTCTAACCTCTCTCGAAATTGTTTGTAACACGGTTGGAAATAAGGTTATTTCTAATGCAGTAGCCGGGGCCCAAGCGGAAATTCAACAAGGGGGGATGATGAGTTTAGCCCTACAAAATGCTAACGTTTTCCCCCAGTTAGCCATTCAAATGATTTGTATTGGGGAAGAAACCGGGGAACTGGATGCCATGATGATGAAAGTGGCTGATTTTTATGAGGATGAAGTAGAACAAGCAGTCAAAGCGTTAACCAGTGTCATTGAACCCTTAATGATGGTGGGTATTGCTGGCATGGTAGGGGTTATTCTTCTATCCATGTATTTACCCATGTTCAAAATTTTCGACCAACTGGTGTAAAAAATTGCTCAATCTCTCAAGTTTGTAGAGGCGTTTTCCTAAACGTCTCTATAATAGTTTTACGGCTTATTTTATTCTTCATTTTCTTATGTCTATTAAACCATCTCATTACGAACAACTCTTATGTCAATATAGCGATCGCTTGGGGGCTATTTTCCTCTTAAAACAGCATCGTTCTTATCTGGAAATGATCCCTAGTTTACGTCGTCCTGAAGATAGTTTAATTACCCTTCCTTTACCCGTGGTTAAAGTTCGTCAACGGAAAGCGTTAAATGAAAGTAATTTAATGTCTCCTAGTATTCAAGAAGCGATCCAGCTACCTTGTGATTTAGCCGTTATTATGTGTGATCCAGAATGGAAAATTAAGTTGGGATCAGAAATTGTTATTTTTATTCATCGTCCTGATGAAGATTTTTCCCATTTATTAAGTCGTTGGCGACAAACTCAAATTCATTTAGATAAAGATTATGAATGGTTAATGCCTGAAAGAGAAGCCCATATGTTAAGTGAAGGCGGGGAAAAAGTCCATCCTTTATTTGTGGTGTTTGAACATACCTTAGAGAGAATCAAAAAAGGACTAAAAGGGGCTTGTCTACCCTATATCGTTCAACAGTCTATACCAGAAGAAACTGAAGAGATTTTAGAATCAATTTCTGAATCTTCCTAACTTGTAGAAGATTAGGGAATTCTGGCGACATTAGCTTAAAAAAGATTCAACTCAGAACACCGCAGTCCTAACACCGAACTCACCATAATCTTAGGCGAAATACCCAAAGGGTGTAACTTTCTGCTAATATCTTAGAGAAACGTTAAGAAACATTACAATTTTATATAAATGAAGTTATTAATCGTCGGTGCAACAGGGACGCTAGGGCGACAAATAGCCCGTCGTGCCTTGGATGAAGGACATGAAGTCCGTTGTTTGGTCAGAAATGCTAGAAAAGCAGCTTTTTTAAAAGAATGGGGTGCAGACTTAATGATGGGGGACTTTTGTAAACCCGAAACTCTACCCCCCGTCTTAGAAGGAATAGAAGCCGTTATCGACGCAGCAGCAGCAAGACCGACCGATAGCCTTTCCATGAAAGCAATAGACTGGGATGGGAAGGTTAACTTAATTCAAGCGGTTCAAAAAGCTGGTATTGACCGTTATATTTTCTTTTCTATTCTGGATGCTGAGAAATATCCCGATGTGCCATTAATGAAGATTAAACACTGTACCGAGAAATTTTTAGAAGAATCAGGGTTAAACTATACTATTTTACGGCCTTGTGGCTTTATGCAGGGTTTAATCGGTCAGTACGCCGTTCCTATCCTCGATAATCAAGCGGTTTGGATCACCGGACAAAGTGGCCCTATTGCCTATATGGACACCCAAGACGCTGCTAAATTAACCCTTCGTACCTTAGAAGTCCCCGAAACTCAAAAACAAACCTATCCCATGGTGGGGACAAAAGCCTGGACTGCAGAAGAAATTATTGCCCTGTGCGAAAGACTATCGGATAAACGGTCAAAAATTGCCCGTGTTCCCTTGGGACTGCTAAGATTCTTACGTGGCTTTACTCGTTTCTTCCAATGGACGTATAATATTTCTGACCGTCTAGCGTTTGCTGAAGTTTTAGCCAGTGGTAAACCTTTAAATGCCTCAATGGATGAAGTTTACCAAACGCTGGGGGTTGATGCCAAAGAAACGACCACTTTAGAAGCTTATTTTCAAGAGTATTTCAGTCGTATTCTTAAAAAGCTCAAAGAAATCGATTACGAAAAGAGCAAAGCGAAGAAGAAAAAGAAAACCCCTTTTAAATCTTCTGTGTAAGTCAAAGCTGATCCAGGATAATTTGTTGTGCCAAAAGTCGGCATTATTTATAACGATCTCAAACCCGTCGCTTGTAAAGCTGCTGAAGATTTACAAACTCAGTTGACGGAAAAAGGCTGGACTGTTGTTTTGGAGACTGGCCGAGGAGGACTCCTTGGCTATTCTCAACCCGAAGGTCCTGTCTGTCATACCTCTATCGATCATTTAATTCCCCCTAATTTTGATCAAGATATGGCTTTTGCTATGGTCTTGGGGGGAGATGGTACCGTGTTGTCTGCCTATCGACAGTTGGCCCCTTGTGGTATTCCCCTATTAACGGTGAATACGGGACACATGGGCTTTTTAACGGAAGTATATCTTAACCAGCTATCGGAAGTCTTAGACAAGGTGATAGCAGGGGACTACGAGGTAGAAGAACGTACCATGTTGACGGTACAACTTTATCGTGAGCAAACTTTGCTCTGGGAAGCCTTATCGCTCAATGAAATGGTCATTCACCGCGAACCCTTGACCAGTATGTGTCATTTTGAGATCAAAATTGGCAGACACGCGCCGGTGGATATTGCTGCGGATGGTTTGATTTTATCCACTCCTACGGGGTCTACAGCCTACTCTTTAAGCGCAGGGGGTCCAGTGGTGACTCCGGATGTCCCAGTGTTGCAGTTAGCCCCTATTTGCCCCCATTCCTTGGCTTCTCGTTCGTTGGTCTTTTCGGATAAGGAAGTGGTGAGCATTTTTCCTGCGACTCCTAACCGCATGGTTTTGGTGGTGGATGGTAATGGAGGGTGTTATGTTTTACCCGAAGATAGAATTCATGTGGAAAAGTCTCGTTATACTGCGCGGTTTATTCGCCTAGAAGAACCTGAGTTTTTCCGTGTTTTACGAGAAAAGTTGGGGTGGGGACTTCCTCATATTGCCAAACCGACTTCAGTTGAGTTGCCTTAATTTTGTCTACAAGTTGGGGTTAATTGTTCTAGTTTCTAATCGTTATCAAAATGCAAATCGCTAAATTTGAACAAATTAAACAAATTTTTGATCTCAAAGACGATGAACTTTATTATTACACAGTAGAAGCAGATGGGACTTTAACACTACAGAAAGTCAAAGAGTACGAAATTTTAGCAGAAGAAGGATTAAAAGACGTTTACGATAAGGAACCCGACGGACTTTGGGAGCAATGTCTTGAAAGTTAAACAACGAGAAATTATTTTAATCCCTTTTCCATTTTCAGATTTAACAGAGACTAAGGTTAGGCCAGCGTTAGTTATTTCTAATGACAACTACAATCAAACTAATTTAGATGCTGTTGTCTTGGCAATAACCTCTAATTTATCCCTTAATCCTTACAAAATTATCATTGAAAGTCAAGATTTAGAAATGGGGAACTTACCTGTTAAAAGTGCTATTAGAGTTGATAAGCCTTTTTCTATTCTACAAGGTAAAGTTTTAAAGATTCAAGCTAAAGTTACGCCTGAAACACTGCAAGAAGTCAAGTTAATCATTCAACAACTTTTAGCATAGTTTTTTCAGTTATTAGCGATAGAAATATTTTCATAAATATCACTAATTTTGACATCAATATTAATTGAGTTTAATTGAATCATATCATTGATATCTTGATATTCTTTTAATAACCATTGATTATTTTCTGTTTTAGTAAAATGTTCAATAAAATAGTTTGATTGATCAATTAAAATATATTCTTTCAAATAAGGAATAGAACGATAATATAAAAATTTATCTCCTCGATCATAACTGGAAGTTGAGGGAGACAAAACCTCAAAAATAAGACAAGGATTAACAATTTCATCCTGCCTATTTTCATTGAAAACAGCATCTCCTGCAATTACCATTACATCAGGATAAACTCCTCTTTTGTGTTCAGGTATCCAAACCCTAAGATCACTAGATTGTACACGACAGTTTGTTTGATTTAACGCTAGTTTTAAACAAAAAATAAGATTCATAATAATTGTATTATGATTAATTGTTCCCCCAGTCATAGCAATAATAACCCCATCGTGATATTCATGTTTAAATTCGGATATTTCTTCAAGTTTACGATAATTTTCTAAAGAAATAATTTGTTTTTTAGATTTAGCTTGTGTAATCATAGAGCAATTTTCTTTCTTAATCTAATCTTGTTGAAAGCTGGCATAATACCAACCTTATTTAATAATACAATAATAAATGGTAAATGATTATCAGCAAAAATAGGGTCTACGACTAAACATAAAGATTAGGGCTTAATAATTTAAGCCCCTACGGTATCCTTGGTAATAGTTTAGATAAGTTCCAAAAGATCACTAATCTTAATGTTTAAAGCAGACATGATCAATATTCCTGTTTTGAAAATAATGATCAGATTAATAAACCATTGAGGATATTTATCAAAAGCAAGGGATAAACTTTGATATAAGTCCCCTAACCACTCTTCCATTCTATCTTTTGGAAGCAATAAAATAACAGGAATAACTAACCATTTAGTTGACCAAGAATAGTGATAAATTCTATCAAAAAGTATAGTGATTGTTTCCTGGTTTTCTTCCTCAAGTTGGCTGCCAATTAAGGAGATTGTTTCGGAATTCATGAATGGCGTTAACGGTTGCTTTTCCCAAGGATGTAAGGGTATAATAGCGTCGTCTGGCCCCTGCTCTTTCTTCGGGTTTCTCGTCACCCCATCGAGACTGTACGAGTCCTTTTTTCTCCAAGTTATGAAGGGTAGGATAAAGGGAACCAATCCTAATTTTTCTAGTTCCCTGACTTGCTTCTTCAATCGCTTGAGTAATTTGTAGGCCGTATAATTCCCGATTTTCCAAGGATAATAAAACAAGTTCTTCGTTAGAATTTGTTTTGATTTTTGGGATGTTTTTTTGATAGAATTCATTAGCGGTGTTTCCCCCACTATCAGGGTGATAATTGGTGATCATTGTTTCCAAGTTTCCTATGCCTATTTTTTTACAAAGCAAGCACTCACTTTGCACACACACTATTTGTCTAGAACTGAAAAGTGTCTATTCTTATCAAGAATTCCTGTTGACTCCAGTTCTAAATACACAATTTTAGAGAATTACATGAATAAAAATTCAACAAAAATGTAGGTATTTTAACTCATAAAAAGCTGAAAATAAACCCAATTTCTGAACTATTATTTGAGTCTGTAGCTCTCTATATCTAAGATATCTTAAAAAACGGACAATAGCAACCCATGATACTGTAGGGGTCAACGGCCGTTGACCCCTACAATAAACCCTAATTATCTAAACCAAAGATTTACATAAGCTATACAAACTAATTCACACTCGTTTACAATGATCACTTTTCGTTGATTTTGCCGAAATATGACGCAATTTGAGATTTGTGTTTTTTTCAAAAAATGCTAAAGTGGAAATGTAGAGTTATCTGTCGGGATCTGTCCAGAAATTAATAAAACGCTTCAAACCCTCTACATTGCGTTAAGTGTATAGATTGTTGCGATCGCCCGAATAATAACTGGAAATTATCTAAACCAGAGATTTATATAATCCACTCTAAATAATTCATACTCGTTTACAATATTTACTTGTCCCTTACTATGTCAAAATATAAGCCTTGTATGTTCAACAAATAATATAGTTTAGGTTAACTGGAGTAAAATGGTTTCTGTTGTCCAAGTCGCACACCCACAACCAAAAAAATCATAATCTTTAGTCCAAATTGCTGCTTCTTCTGCCATAGATAAAGCCACTGTTTCCCAGTCGTTAGGATCTCTCGGAACTCTTTTTCTAGCCTCAGCTTCTAAATGAGAATAATAAGAAAATTCTTTGAAATTTAGATAATTAGACAAAATATCTTCAACTAAAAAGATTAACTCATTTTTTGTCGATTGTGTTAACCGTCCCTGTTGTTCTAAAATGTCAGTTCTTCGGTTAATTTCATAACAAGTTTCCTCAAAGGCTTTTTCAGCAATATAAAGTGTTAAGTGAGGAGATTGTAGTAATTTTCTGCCTCTTTTTCTTAAACATTCTCCTACTAAAATGTTCGCATCGACAACTAATTTCATGAAGCCATTGATTTTGATTCAAAAGGGAAAGGTTGACTAGGATCAAGAACATCCATTAAAACGTCTGGGTCTAGATTACTTTCTTTTGCTGCTTGATTAATAATTTTTTCTAGTCGTTCCCATTTTTCATCCATATCTGAGGACGATGTTTTGTAAGATGCAGGATAAAAATATCCTAATAAATGACCTTTAGATTCAATGGCTATTGGTTCATTTTCTTGGCTTAATAGATGAGAGTTAATTTCGTCAACTTGAACAGTTTTCATCTTGTTGATAAATAGCTTATTAACTCTATTATATAGAAAAATAATACATTCTAGCGATCGCCTTAATAATAAAGCAGAATTATATAAACAAAAGATTTACATAAGCTATCTAAACTAATTAACACTCGTTTACAATGATCGCTTTTCGTTGATTTTGCCGAAATATGACGGAATTTAAGAGTTGTGTTTTTTCCAAAAAATGCTAAAGTGGAAATGTAGAGTTATCTGTCGGGATCTATCCAGAAATTAATAAAACGCCTCAAACCCTCTACATTGCGTTAAGTTGATCATTGATAGCGATCGCTTCATTAATAACTGAAAATTATCTAGTCCGAGAATTCATATAAGCTAACCTAACCAGTTAACCTTCATTAACCTGTCCTGTATCTGAAATAAGAGAAGGCTGATGACTTAATCGCCAAGCGGTACGAAAATAACCCTTATCCCTTGTCATCTCGGGATAATCGTGTTCTTTTAACACCGATTGAATGTTATCGAATGCTTCAGGTAAACGATGAAAAGGAATATTAGGAAACCCGTGATGAACCCCATGATAGGGGAGTCCCCCCATCAACCATTGAACCCAATTAGGGACTAAAATATTGCGAGTTGCGTACAATTGAGTTAATAGATAATTATCACTTTTCCTCCACATTTGATAATGTTCTAGATGATCCCTGATCTGCATAAAAAAGCCAATTGTTCGCTCAAGAATTAACAGTAATAAGAAATAACGTCCCATCATCCCCACAGAAAAAGCGATCGCCAAAAAAACACCCTGAATCAAGAGGATACACACAAGATCCATGGTTAATTTCCCTTGTAAACGGGGTCTAACTGACCTTAATTGCACTCCCTGAACAATGGTTTTGATAATTAAGCCCATTGCCCCTAAAATAAAGATATCAATCGGCCATTGATGCTTAACATACCATTGTTGCCAGATAGAAGCGGTTTCATACTCCTGCTGTGTCCATTGGGATCGTTCAGGATCTCGAAAATCTAACCCATTCCAACCGTGATGAAGCTGATGTAATTCTTGATAAATCCCATAAGGCCATAACATAGGATATGACTGTAAACGGGGAGCAATTTCTTCAAACCATTTCCACTGGGTTAGGGTGTAATGGGTCGCATCGTGAGTACAGATTAACCATAAAAAATAGATGAATCCTGCCAGGAAACTCTCTACAGCGAAAATCCAAGGATCATGGGTCATCCAAGCTAAGCTGACTAAGCTGAAAACTAGGGTTCCTAACAAAAAGAAACGCAATAATCCAAGCCAAGGATTAACGTTTGTTTGAGATAAGATAGCCTTACGCAAATCACTGGTTACGTTGTTCCCTTTAGCAACATTGTGCATAATCATAGCTATTATTTAATTATTTCTGATGGCATTTTTTGGACTCATGAGTTACGCCTAACTCCTGCCTTCTGCCTTCTGCCTTCTGCCTCAAAACGATCACCTTTGTATCTCACAAGTATGGGAACTACTATATAATAACAAAAATTTCTCAGATAACCAATTCTGCTAGTCCTAAATAACGAATTCCTTGGGGGCTAATTTCAAAGCGACAGGGCAATATTTTCACCCCTTTTGCAACCGCTTCACGAAATAATTTTCCATACTGGGGATCGTAATCATCTCCAGGAGAAAATTGTTGACAATCTTCCCGATTAACAAAGTATAACATCACCGCTTCAGCATCGGGCAATAAGTCCATTAATTCCTGTAAATGTTTCTGTCCACGAGTGGTCACCGTATCAGGAAAAAGAGCAATTTTATCCTTAGCTAACGTGGTATTCTTGACTTCTAAATAAATCGGTTTGTTTTGCGATTCACTGGTTAACAGAAAATCAATTCTACTTTTCTTATCTTTTCCGTAGGGAACTTCAGAACGAACTTGATTATATTGCCCTTGTAACGGGGGCAATTTTTCTTGTTCTAACATCTGTTTAATGACTCGATTAGGTAAAGCCGTATTAATGCCTACCCAGGTATTGTCCACCTCAATTAATTCCCAACTGTAAGCTAACTTACGCTTAGGATTATCACTTTTAGAAATATAAACCCGACTGTCTACTGCACACACCCCAATCATCGGCCCAGTGTTGGCACAATGGGCTGTAATAACTTCCCCTGATTCTAATTCAATATCAGCCAAAAAACGCTTATAACGTTTCTTAAGAACACCAGGAATCAGAGGGGGATAAATGTAAATAAAATCCGTATCCATTATTAACTATTTCCCTAATTCTTGCGATCGCCGATGGGCCGTTTTCACCGCTTCGATCACCGCCGAACGGAAGCCCTTTTCTTCTAACGTAGCCACCCCGGCAATGGTGGTTCCCCCCGGACTGGTCACCTTATCCTTCAACTGGCCAGGGTGTAACCCCGTTTCTTTCATCAACGTAGCGGTACCTAAAACCGTCTGTACGGCGAGTTGATTGGCGATCGCCCTAGGTAACCCAGAAGCCACGCCCCCATCGGATAACGCCTCAATCATCAGGGCTACAAACGCGGGACCTGATCCGGATAAACCGGTGACCCCATCCATCAACGACTCTGACACTTCCACCACCTCCCCGACTGCCCCAAAAATAGCATGAGCGAGGGTGAGATGGGAGGGTTGAACCTGAGTTCCGGCTGCAACGGCCGTCATTCCCACCCCGACAGTAGCGGGAGTATTGGGCATCACCCGAATGACAGGAAAGTTAGGAAACGCCGTCTCTAAGCGATTTAACGGGGTTCCGGCTAAAATTGAGAGGATTAAAGGGTGATCCCCCACGCCTTCTAAACTCAACTGAGAAACCACCTTATCCAAGATTTGAGGCTTGACCGCCAATAAAACGGCTTCTGTTCCCTCTAATGTCTGCTGGTTGTCGTCTGTTACCTTCACGCCGTAGGTTTGAGCGAGAAATGACCTTCTTGGGGCTTGAGGTTCACTAACTAACAGGGTATGGGGTTGATAAAGTTGGGAGGCTAAAAGACGGGTGAGGATAGCTTCTGCCATCACTCCGCCTCCAATGATACCTAGTCTAAGAGACACAAGTTTTCAATGTAAGGTTATCAATTCAAAATAACTAAGCTTCTGTCACACCAGGGGTTATCTGCGATAATTGTTAACCAGAAGCTTGACGCACAAACTACTGAACTAAACGGTTAACATCAGCCCCCCAGTTAGCCACAGGAGAGGGGTTACGGGAGGGGTTAACTGGGATTTCCGGGACATCATGAACGGTACCAGTAAGATTGCTCACCTTGACACAGTTGGGTGTAAAAAGGAAGATGCTTTCTCCGATGCGTTCTTGATGACCATCGATGGCATAGGTTCCACCGGCGACAAAATCTACGGCCCGTTGTGCTTCTTCGGGTTCCATGACGTTGAGGTTGAGAACCACAGACTTCCGTTCCCGAAGGGTTTGGATGACTTGGGGCATTTCATCAAAGGAATGGGGTTCGACGACAACCACTTCAGCTATATTGTTAATTCCAGGCATAGGGACCACATTACCTTTATTGTTTCTCATGTTTAGTTCAGTATTGATATTGGATGCCATCGGCTTGGCCCAGGGACGGGGTTCGGGTTCTTGAGCAATAGGAACCATCTCGGGTTCTTCCCTCTCATAGCCTGAGTCGCCGTCGATTTCGACATAGTTGGGATCATCGTATTGAGAATCATCTTCAATGGGTTCGGTAATGGCCCAGCGTTTGAGTTTATCTAAAATCATCTTGACATCTCACTGAATTTACAAAGCGTTTTCAAGAAGAGGCGGTGTGATAACAGATAGCTTTTTTAGCTTCTTATTTTAATAGACTAATGGGAAAAATACATCCCATTTTTGACTGCTATTTTACCGAAGTTATTTTAACGATTGGAAATCGCGGTTACTTTATGAAAAAGTTAACCTTCGCGCCTTCAGGGTTTGCACAGCTTTCTCATCTAGTCGTTTCTGCTTTGCCAGATGTTCCCACCACAAGCATCTTATTTTTGATAAAAATATCTCTATGGTTAACAGTGTTTTTTCTACATCCCAACCCTCACAACTGAGAAAGTTTTCCCCCTTCAACTTTCATGATTTGGGACGATTTTAACCATTGTGCGTCAAAGGAATGTAGATAAGTGGTGGTGATGATGGTTTGAAACCGTCCTTGAATCACTTCCAGTAGCTGGTTTTGTCGGTTGGGGTCAAGTTCAGCTAAAACGTCATCTAAAAGCAATAGGGGGGGTTCGCCGATGACATCTTCAATTAATTGTAGTTCGGCTAATTTGATGGCTAAAACTAGGGTTCTTTGTTGTCCTTGGGACCCGTAGGACTTGGCCGGAGTCTCATTAATATTAAATTCTACGTCATCGCGATGGGGTCCGACGACGGTGGTGGCCAGTTGTTGTTCAGCTATGCGACGCTGTTCTATTTTATCTAAAAAAGCTTGTTGTACCTGTTGGGGTTCTTCGCTTTCAGTTTGAATATTGGGTAAATAATTAATGTCTAAATTTTCTGTCCCGCTACTAATTTCTTGGTGCCAATTTTTTGCTAGGGGGGTGATTCTTTCAATGACTCGGTGTCGTCGTCGAGTCACTCGGGTTCCTGCTTCGGCTAACTGCTGATCCCATAGTTTTAATTGGGACATTTCTGCTGATAAGTCTTGATAATTGTTGTCTTCTTCTGTTGTTTTCCGAATCACTTTCAGTAAGGCGTTTCGTTGTCGTAAAATTTTATAATATTGATGGATAATGCTGGCATAAACCGGTTCGAGTTGGATTAATAAGGTATCTAACCAACTGCGACGGGTTTCCGGTGATCCCCTGACTAAGTCTAAGTCTAAACAAGAGAATTCTACGGCGTTAATATGACCTAAAAATTCCAGGTGACGGCGTAAGTTTTCGTGATTTAAAGTTAAACTGCGTCTTCCAGGAGAACGCAAGGTAATACCTAGTTCAGATTCTCCGTAGTTTCGTTCTACGGTTCCTAAAATCTGTGCCGTTTTTTTTCCTTCTAAAATGAGATCGCGATCGCGGTTGGTTCGATGGCTTTTTAAAGTAGCTAATAGTTCCACTGCTTCGAGTAAATTAGACTTTCCTTGGGCATTATTTCCTAATAAGATTGTTTTTTGTGACTCCAAATTGAGAACTTGTTCCTGATAATTCCGAAAAGCATATAAATATATATTTTTCAAGTACATTTTTAAATTTCTTAATGGATAGAAAATAGTAGAGACTATAGCAACCAGGTTTCAGTTATGAGAATAGGGTTTAACCGTGTTAAACCTCTATAAATTGCTCTTTTAGGGACATAATACCATTATGTCCTAATGGATTATCCTATATCATTTCTGATTGCTATAGTTTAACGTAATTCCCAATTAAAAGGCAAAATAGAATAAATCCCTCTGGGATCATTAAAGCTTTGAATAACTTTTAATTCTTCTTTAAATTTCAAAAACTCTTGGGTTAATGGATCAATAGAATCATTAGCTATTTTCATGTCTTCATCTAAAGTTTTTTTGATAAATAATTCAGCAAATCCTTGTGAAGTGGGATAGGATTTTGTTTCCCAATCTTTTCCTAATTCTGCTTTTTCTGCTGCGTAGTTAATAGCTGCATCCAATCCCCCAAAACTATCCACTAATCCGATTTTTTTTGCTGTTTCTCCCGACCAAACTCTCCCCTGTGCAATATCTGCCACTTCTTCTTTGGATAAGTTACGAGATTTGGCAACTTTTTCTAGGAATAAGTCATAAATTCGATTAACTGATTTTTGGTAAATAGCCAATTCTTGCTCATTTTTGGGTCGGGTTACTGTTCCTAAATCAGCAAACTTTCCTGTTTTGACAACGTCCCAAGTAATTCCATTATTGTTAGCAAGTTCTTGGATATTTAATAAGACGCCAAATACCCCAATTGATCCCGTAATGGTGTTAGGTTGGGCAAAAATATGTTCTCCTCCTGTCGCTATCCAATACCCCCCTGAAGCAGCGACATTCCCCATAGAAATAACCACGGGTTTTGTCTCTTGGATTAACTGAATTTCTCGTAAAATAATATCAGAAGCGGTGGCACTTCCCCCCGGACTATTAATGCGGATAACCACTGCTTTTACTTCTTCTTTGTCTCTAATTTTACGCAATATTTTAGCAAAACGATTTGCTCCGATTTGTTCTCTCGTTCCCACTCCATCAACAATGGCACCTTCTAAATAAACAACCGCAATTTTATTATTAGAACTATTGTCTGTTATTCCTGTTACTGGGATGTCAACATAACGATTGAATGAAACTTGTCTTAAGGGTTCTTCTTTATTTTCTGTAATTTCTTGCAAAATAGAAATCACTTTATCTCGATAATCAACTTGATCAATTAAATTTAATTTTTTGGCTTCTGTGGGATATAAAACCCCCTGTGTATCCACTATTTTCTGAAGGGTATTAGCCTCTACTTGACGACTTTCCCCTACTTCTCCAAGAAAGTTATTCCAAACATTGCCCAGTAAAACTTCTAATTGTTCCCGATTTTCTGCACTTAATTCTGTTCGTATATAAGGTTCAACGGCTGATTTATATTCCCCCACTCTAACCACTTGTACCCCAATACCATACTTATTAAATGCCCCTGTCCAAAATAAAGGTTCTGTCCCTATTCCATTAAATTCCATTAACCCCATAGGATTGACAATTAAGGTGTCAGCTAATGAGGTTAAATAATATTCTTGTTCGCTGAGGGTAACATCATAAGCGATGATTTTTTTACCACTTTCTTTGAACTTTATTAAGGCTTCTCTAATCTCTCCATAATTGGCATAACCACTGCCACCACCGGCGTTACTTCCATCTAGAAAAATGGCTTTAATGCGGTCATCTTTACTGGCTTTTTCTATATTCTTAATCACTTGACTTAACGTCAAAACTGAGCGATCCCTATCTGATAAAATATCCCGAACATTAACTAAGGGTTCTCTATCTTGAATTTGTGTAGAAAGATCCAAGGTTAAGACTGATTTATCTTTAATAGTGGGTTCTGTCTCTACACTAGCCAATCCAATTAATAATATAACTAAACTACTAACACCTAAAGTAGCAAATAAAAATAATCCTGCTAATGTTCCAATAAGACTGGCAAAGGTTTGTTTCAAAAAGTTCATCGTTGCATCTATTAAAAATAAAGGATTTTTTGTGACTTTGGGGTGTCAAAAAAAAGTGATAACTATCCCATTATATAACAATTTCAAAAAAGATGGTAAAATTATTCACGCGAGTTAATGACTCTCTTTCCATAGTAAATATTAAAATGAGCTTAAATATCATCCCCTATAAGAGTATTTAATACCATAGTATGAAGATAATGAACTTGAATAATTTCACCATCAATGCAGTATAAAATTCACGGAACCGTCATGCAAATTCTAGAAACTCATCTAACGATGGGGGAGTCTCTTTATACAGAGTCTGGTGGTATGGCTTGGATGAAAGGAGACATAGAAATGAAGACCAACACCAGAGGGGGACTGATGGCTGGTATTGGCAGGGCATTAGCGGGAGAGTCTCTTTTTATGACCAGTTATTATTGCAATTCAGGTCAGGGTGTGGTGGCTTTTACGATGGAAGTTCCTGGGACAATTTTGGATTTTCAATTGATGTCTGGACAAAGTTTAATTTGTCAAAGGGATGCTTTTATGTGCGCCGAGGAAACGGTTGAATTAGCGTTACATTTTCGCAAAAAGTTGGGTGCCGGTTTATTCGGGGGAGAAGGGTTTGTCTTACAAAAAATAACGGGACCAGGAAAGGCTTTTTTAGAGATTCCAGGTGAGATGAAAAGCTATGAGTTAAACGCGGGTGAAACCCTATTAGTTGATCCTGGCCATATTGCTTTATTTGAACCCACCGTTAACTTTGAAATTGAAATTGTTAAGGGCATTAGAAATGTTTTGTTTAGTGGAGAAGGTTTATTTTTGGCTAAGTTAACCGGTCCTGGGAAAGTGTGGTTACAAAGTATGCCCTTGGCTAATCTCGCTGCTAAATTAGCTAAATATATTCCCTCTAAAAGTTAATTATGAATTAACGGGGAAACCAATAAACATCCGTTTTAGTTAAGGTTGAATGGGTTACTGATAAATCCTTTAAATAGTTAACTAATCTATCTCCATTCAACGGCGTTAATACATAATCTTCTAACTGTAATTTACGTTCTAACCAAGGTATTCCATTTCCTGCTTGTTCGCTCAAAGCAATAATAGGAACTTCCTTTAAACTGGGATATTGATGTAATTGTTTAACCCAATTTTCGATGGTCTTTTTATCCATATTATTATCAATAATTACAGCAGAAAAAGGTTCCGATAAAAAATGGTCATTAATCTCTTTTACATCATTAATAAAAATAGCTTCAACCTCATTACGCCTTAACCATTGTTGTAAGGTTTTAATATTTTCTGCAATATCTGTAATCACTAATAACCTAAAAATCTCTTCAGATTGACTCTCACTTTCATTATCTTTTACTTGACAACAACCTTCTTCTTTTAGACATAAACTACACCCTGGTAAACCATAAAGATGTCCCGTAGGCGTAACAATAGGTAAATTACAATGAGTGCATTCTTTCACCTGGCAACCATCGTCTAAAAACTCTTCAAAGTGATGAATATCTCCTGTTAAAGACAACTGTTTATAATCGCTTCTTTTTTCTAACTGTCGCCACCAATTAACAAAGTTTTGATGATACCCTTGGTATTGATAAACTAAGCCATCAAAGGGTAAAATTCCCTCAATGGGACTGCTCACAGAAATGCCCCTACTGAGAAAATAACCCACATAACTTTTTAAGAGATCGACAGGACTTAAATTATCCAACGGAGGAAGACTAACTAAAGTGGGTTGATGAAGTTTGAACTCAGGGGAGGGTTTAACTTCTTTTTGACCTCGAAAAAATGCTTGATCTCGTCCCTTTTCTTTCGCTTCGTATAAGGCTTGATCTGCCTCAGTTAATAATTGTTTTAGGGACATTTCTTGAGACGGAATGATACCCGCGACCCCTAAACTAATGGTGACATATTCACTCACTTTTTGATTAGCTGAAGGAAGTTTTAAGCGTTTCACAGCCGCTCGCATTTGTTGGGCCACATGAAGGGCCCCGGAAGGGTGAGTATTGGGTAAAATAATGACAAATTCTTCCCCACCATAACGGGCAACCATATCCCCTGGACGATGTAACGTATATTTAAGGGTATGAGCAACTTCTTGTAAACAGCGATCGCCTTGAGGATGGCCAAAAGTATCGTTATAAACTTTAAAAAAGTCTACATCACATAAAATCACAGAAAGGGGTTGTTTTTCTCTGGCCATGCGTCGCCATTCTTGATTAAAATAATGTTCAAAATAATGACGATTAGGAATTTGCGTTAAACGATCTTGAAAAGCGATTTCTTCTAATTTTTGATTAATTTGATTGAGATGTTGATAAAA
>JASJBX010000063.1 GCA_030066295.1 Crocosphaera sp. | reverse complement strand
TTAAGACAGTTAATTATATTTATGTCTGACTACTTGCTTATCCTACTTCTGATTGTAAAATTCTGACCCATCAAGAAGATGAAATTCTCTAATTTTTTGCTTAAATTGTAATAATTAAGTTCAAACTTCTGAACAAATTAAACTTCTGAGCAAGTTTAATTTGTTTATCGTTATTTTAAATCTTTTCTACAACATGATATCTATTTTTTTCTAATAAAAGAGTAAAAGCTTGGGCATCAATAGGAGGAGAAAAATAATAACCTTGTCCCCATTGATACCCCAATTTTTTCAGAGCTTCTATTTGGTAACCTTCTTCCACGCCTTCAGCAATTAATTCTAACTGTAGTTCATGGGCTAAGGTCCCAACAATACGGACGATGGCATCATTTTTATTGGTTTGTCCTAAATGAATAACAAAAGAACGATCAATCTTAAAACTATTTAACGGAAAACGATGTAAATAACTTAACGAAGAATAACCGGTGCCAAAATCATCAAGACAGATTTGAATATTTAACTCCTGCAATTCAGATAAAATACCGAGGACGGCGTGGGAATTCTTAAGAAAAACCGTTTCGGTAATTTCCAGTTTTAAATGTTGTCTCTCTAGTCCCGTTTTGTCTACAATCTCAGTAATTTTATCTTTTAAAGAAGCATCAGAAAACTGTTTTGGGGAAAGATTAACACTGATGAAATGAGGGGCGAATTTTTGAAAAGTTTGTTGCCATTGATAAAGCTGTTGACAAGCACATTTGAGAACCCAGCGATCAATTTCAATAATTAAACCAGTTTCTTCTGCTAGGGGAATAAAATCATTAGGGGGAATCAAGGATTTACCTGGGGGATGCCAACGCACTAAGGCTTCGGCCCCAACAATTTTTTCTGTCTCAAGGTCAAAAATAGGTTGATAATAAACCACTAATTCTTGACGCTGTAGGGCTTGTCTGAGATCGTTTTCTAAATGTAATTCTTTGAGTGCCGAGAGGTGCATGGTGGAGACAAAAATTTCGTGACAAGCTCTCCCTTTCGCTTTGGCCCGATACATGGCTGCATCCGCATCCCTCAACATTTGTTCGGGATGATGATAATGTTCCCCACTGATGGTGATGCCAATACTGGCAGACATAAAGATTTCTCGATTGTTTAACATCAGGGGCGGTTGAAGCACTTGATGAATGCGTTCGGCCACAACCACCGCTTCTTGCATTTCTCGAATATCCCTCAACAAAAAGACAAATTCATCTCCGCCAAACCGCGCCAGCATATCTCCTTGGCGATGACACTGTTGTAAGCGTTTGGCCATTTCTTGCAGTAGTTGATCCCCCGTTAAATGGCCCAGACTATCATTAATCACTTTAAAGCGATCTAAGTCGAGAAAGAGAAGGGCAAAATGATCGTCCTTGCGTCGCTGATGTTGAATAATGGCGTGTTCTAATTCGTGTAATAGGGCTGTACGATTGGCTAAACCGGTCAATTTGTCGTGATAAGCATCATATCTGAGTTGTTGGGCTGTATGGTGACGTTCCGTAATATCATGACAGTTAATGACAAATCCGGCGATGGCAGGGTCGTCTTCTAGATTTTTGGCGATCGCATCTAACATCACCCAATTGTTGTCATGAGTACGAACCCGAAACTCGGAGATGGGAATGGATTGATTGGTTGTGTTTTTAATGCGATTGAAAAAGGATTTGATCCGTTGTTGATCCTCTGGATGAATTAAATCAAACAAAGGTTGATCCTTGAGACGGTTGGGACTGTATCCTAAAATCCGTTTGACCGAGGGACTCACGTAGCGAAATTCTCCTGCTGAGGAGACAATGAGGATAATATCGATGGCATTTTCAATCAGGGACCGAAACCGTTTTTCACTGTCTCTGAGGGCTTTTTCTGCTTTTTGTTGTTCTAGGAGGGCCTGTTGTTGTTGACGACGCAGGGCAAATTCTTCGAGCGATCGCTGTAATATATTGGGGAGACGAAATAAACGATCTTTGAGTAAATAATCTGTAATTCCTGCTTTCATGCAGGCAACGGCTGCTTCTTCCCCTAAACTACCTGTGACGAGGATAAAGGGAATTTTTTGCCCTGACTGTTGGAGAATTTTTAGGGCTTGTAGACCATTAAACCCTGGTAGACGATAATCGGCTAATACAGCATCATAGCGGTTCTCTTCTAATTTTAGGGTGTAAAGGCTGGCAGTTTCGGCGGTATCATAAGTAAATTCGAGATCAGCATTAGTCAGTGCCAGAAGAATTAACTCTATATCTTCAGGAACATCCTCAAGCAGTAATAAATGGATGGGAGATTTAACTTCATTGTTGGATAATGTTGATTTTAAAAGGTCTGAAGACATAAAAGTTTACTCTCCTTGGTTTTAGGATTGTATGGCACTAAATTGCAGCATTACAAATTTTTGTTTGTTAACAAACAGAAGACTTGAACCGGTGGTTTTTTCAGCTTTTGCTCAGAATAATTCAATATTCTATCAGTTTTTATTCGGATTAGATTATAGAGTGATAATTATCGGATAGGGGGTTGATTTAACATCATCCAATACAATCCTACCTGTTGAGCGGTTTCTCTAAATTGTTGAAAGTCAAGGGGTTTAATAAGATAACTATTGACTCCTAAATTATAACAAGCTTGTATGTCTTCATCTTCTGCTGATGAGGTCATGACGACAACCACGGTGTTTTTGGTATGGGGATCACGGCGAATCGCTTCTAAGACTTGAAGTCCAGTTATTTTAGGTAATTTTAAATCTAATAAAATCAGTCGTGGTAATTGTTGTCTGGGGTTATTCCCTCCGACACCGAATAGATATTCTAGTGCTTGTTCTCCATCTTCTACAATATCCATTTGGTTAACAAAATGATAATTTTCTAATGCTAATTGAATTAATTCGATATCATTAGGATCGTCTTCTATGAGTAACATCTGAGCGGCATTTCCTCTGATCATAGGATTATGGGTGCTAACAGCTAAGTAAAAATTATGAAGAAATTTCAAGAAATAATAAGTCTTTCCTATTTAACCGTTAATCTGATCAAAGTAACCGTGATTGTGATCACTAACTGTTCTTTTTTGGGTTAAACTACTGACTTTAAGATCAGCAAGAGAAAACTAAAATCCGATTTTTTACTATTGACGATTAATCAAAAATTAATAAGGATTCGCCCGTGATCCGTTATGATAGTTAAAGCTTGATAGGTAATTGCTAAAATTTTCGGTTACCTTTTGTTTACTGTACCCAAAAAGGAAGTTACTTAATAATGATTGAAATATTAAGTTTAATGATTATTTTTATTATCTTACTAATATTTTTATGGCAATATTATAATTTTAAAAAAATAAGAAATCAACTAGAAGAAGAAATTATAAAAAGAAAAAATACAGATAATAAGTTTCAAGCCATTTTTAATCAAACCTTTCAATTTATTGGTTTATTAGATTTAGAAGGAAAGTTACTGGAAGCAAATGAATCTTCTTTAAATTGTGTGGGGGTTCAAGCCAAAGATGTAATTGGTCAACCGTTTTGGGAAACCCCTTGGTGGAGTCATTCTTCTAACTGTCAAAGCCAATTAAAAACAGCTATCAAAGAAGCTAAAGAAGGCAAAATAATACGGTTTGAAACCCTACACTTTGATAAAAACAAGAACAAGGTTTATGTTGATTTTTCCCTAAAACCTGTTAAAAATGAAGTGGGTGAAATTATTTTCCTAATTCCGGAAGGAAGAGACATCACAAGCCTCAAAAAAACCGAGAAAAAATTCCAAAAAAATCAACAGGAACTCGAAGCTATTTTTGACATTTTACCCGACTTATTTTTCCGCATGAAAGCCAATAGTCTCATTTTAGAGTACCGGGGCTCACCTAACTCTGATCTCTATGTTCCCCCAGAAGTATTTTTAGGAAAACCGATGCTAGAAATGCTACCAAGTCCTGTTAACAAAAAATGGGAAAAAGCAATTTCTGATGTATTAAAATTAAACAGGGTAGTCTCCCTAAAATATAGTTTACCCGTGGCCAAAGGAGAAGAATATTATGAAGCCAGATTCGTCCCTTTTGCTGAAGAAGAAATTATTACTATTGTTCGTAACATTACTCAAACCCAAAAAGCAGAATTAGAACTCAAAAAATCTAAACAATTCTTACAAACGATTGTGGATTATTTACCGATCGCTCTTTTTGTCAAAGATGGAAGAGCCGATAAATTTGGTCAACTCTTATTAGTGAATAAATATTGTGAAGAGCTATTTGGACTAGATTCTTCACAAGTTATTGGTAAAACAGGTTATGATTTATTTCCCCTCGAACAAGCAAGATTTTACGAAAAAAAAGATCAACAAGCCTTTAAAAAAGCAGTTCCCGAATACATTCCAGAAGAAATAATTGATAGTTATAACAAAGGGAGAAGAACCCTTCGGACTGTTAAAGTACCGCTTTATGATGAACAGAATAATCCTGAATATTTAGTGTGTATTACTGAAGATATTACCAAAGAAAAAAAAGCAGAAAGACAACTCAAAAAAAGCTATAAACTTTTACAAACAATTAGTTTGGCTCAATCCCAATTTATTGCGGATGCCCTGCCCACCATTTTATTTAACGATTTATTAGAAAATCTTTTAAACCTAACAGAAAGTGAGTATGGGTTTATTGGAGAAATTCTTCACAACGATCAAGGACAACCCTATCTAGAAGAAACCCATATGAAAGTGCGAGGAAACCCTTACCTAAAAACCCATGCTTTAACCAATATTGCTTGGAACGAACAAACCCGAAAATTCTACGATAAAAATGCACCCCACGGCATGGAATTTCATAATTTAAAAACCCTATTTGGGGCTGTGATCACCACAGGAAAACCAGTCATTGCCAATGATCCCAATCATGATCCCAGACGAGGAGGTTTACCGGAAGGTCATCCTTCTCTAGATGCTTTTTTAGGACTGCCTTTTTATCATACTAATAAGTTAGTAGGAATGGTAGGAATTGCTAATCGGCAAGGGGGTTATGATCAGGATTTGATTGACTATTTACAACCCTTTTTAACCACCTGTGCTAACCTAATTAAAGGTTATCGTAACGAACGAAATCGTCAACAAGCAGAACAAGAAAAAGAAGCCAGCGAAAATAAACTAAAAGCCCTATTAACCTATTCCTCCGATATTGTTTCAATTTTTGATAGAGAAGGACAACTCATATATAATTCTCCTGCTGCTGAAAAAATTCATGGTTTTTCTATGGAAGAAATGCAGCAACTCCATACTTTTTATTTAATTCATCCCGATGATCGGACGCGGGTGGGTAAAATCTTTTCTACACTACTGTACAATCCGCAAAAAACCATCACAGTCCAGTATCGCTATCAAACGAAAAGTAAGGACTATATTTGGATGGAAACCGTGGCCAGTAATCAACTTGATAATCCTAATATCAAAGGAATTGTGGCCAATTCTCGGGATATTAGGGAACGAAAACAGGCAGAAGAAGCCTTAAGAGAAAGTGAAGCCAAATTCCGCCAACTGACAGAAAATATCCACGAAGTGTTTTGGATGCTGGACCTTTCCAAAACCGATCCCAGTTATCAAAAAAGCCTCTACGTAAGTCCTGCTTACCAAGAGGTTTGGGGTTATAATCCAGAAGATATTTACGAAAATCCTCAGCAATGGATGGAAGCCATTCATCCCGACGATCGCCAACGCATTGAACAAGAATTCTCCCAAAAATTGCTCGAAGGAGAGTTTGACTATCAATATCGGATTATTCGACCCGACGGAACCCTACGCTGGATCAGGGATCGAGGGTTTCCCGTGAAAAATCACACAGGGGAGTTTGTTCGTGTCACCGGGTTAGCCGAAGATATCACGGAACAGAAACAGAGAGAAGAAGAAATTAAACGGTTAAATCAACAATTAGAGGAACGAGTCGCCCAACGAACCGCAGAACTGGAAATGTTGTTAAATACCCTCCCGGACTTCGTGTTTGTGGTGGAACGAAACACCATGAAACTCTTGTTTTGTAATCAACTGTTTGCCCAAGGGATCGGCTTTGACCACCGCCAACAGGTGGAAGGAAAAACTATTTTCGAGTGTTTTCCTGCGGAAATGGCCGCTTATTTTATGCGACAAAACCAACAGGTGTTCAACTCAGGAGAAACTCTCCATCTTGAGGAAACCGTTCCCTTACCGGAAGGCGATCGCTATTTTGATACCTATAAAGTCCCTCTCAAAGACTCTCAAGGAGAGATTTACGCCCTTTTGGGAACCTCTCGAGACATGACGGAGTTAGTGAAGACAAAACGAGTCTTAATGGAACGAACCAGCCAACTAGAAGCCACGAATCAAGAATTAGATTCTTTTTGTTATTCCGTTTCTCATGATCTGCGGGCCCCGTTGCGACATATTCATGGCTTTGTCAATGCCCTCAAACAAAGACTTCTCGGGACTGATGTTATGGATGATCCTAAAGTCATTCATTATTTAGAGGTGATCGAAAAGAGTAGTGAAAAAATGGCCCATTTAATTGATGGCTTACTGACCTTATCGCGGGTGGGACGACGAGAGTTAAGGTTTCATGAGGTTGATCTGAATTCTGTGGTTAAAGCTGCTATGAATACGGTTTCTTCTGCCGATCAGACCATTGATTTTAAAGTCGGAATGTTGCCAACTGTATCGGGAGATTCTGCTTTATTACAACAGGTTTTTGTAAATTTGTTGCAGAATAGCATTAAGTTTAGTCGGGGACAAAATCCCATTTTAATTGAGATTAATTGTTTAGACGATGGTACGGTTTGTGTGGCTGATCATGGTGTGGGGTTTGATATGCAATACATTGAGCAATTATTTGGGGCCTTTCAACGACTGCATTCTCAAAAAGACTTTGAAGGGACAGGGATTGGTCTTTCTATTGTTCAGCGTATTATTCATCGTCATGGGGGACAGATTTGGGCTGAAAGTGTGCTAGGGGAAGGGGCAACTTTTTATTTAAAATTCCCCTAACTTTTCTCCCTATAACGACATTCCGGTTCGGGAAAATTATAGGGACATTCCAAGTAAACAGTCTGTCCTCTGCGATCGTCGGCCCGACAGTTAAGCCACCCGTTATTATTCCTATCAATTCCCTCGCAGTTAATCGCGTTCATACTATAGCCTCTGGCGAATAATCTTAGTTTCTTTTCCGCCGTTTGTCGAATTTGACGACTTGCTGGATCTTCTAAGATATTAGACAAGGCAATAATGAGAATGATAGTAATGATAATAGTAGCAATTAGCAGATTAAATCCGTTAAAGACAGACTGTTGATTTTGTTCAATTTTATTCACCGTAACACCGATAAGAATCTAATTCTCTTAATAAAGAAAAAGCAGCACTTTCTGATTTAGCGATGGGTTGAAGACGGTCAATAACCTGGGACAATTGATCACCCGTGGTGGGATTTTCTAATAAAGGAACATCTGGAAATACTTGAGAAAAAGCCTTAATTCTTTCTCTGGTTTTCCATGGAAGGGGAATTACTTTTCTAGCTTTCATTGTTCTAACACCTGTGAATTGTTTGCGTAATCGTACAGATCATATAAATAGGATTGACAAGAATTTAAGGGAGTTTTTTGATTAGTTAAAAAGTTAGAAACTGCCAGAGAAACCACTTCATTAAATCCTAAAGGAGCATGGTTTTCAATGAAGTTTGTCAATAATACATAGGTTTCTTCCGGTATCTCAACTTCAAGCGCGATAGGAGTTTTCATGTCTTTTCCTAGCAAAATTAACGACAAAATTAAGAAGGTTGGTGTTATTTTTTTCTTTAAAGTATGGGTTGGAGTTGATAGTAACCTGACAGTTATTTTCTAAGGTCAGTGGATTTTTTGAGTTATTTAGTGTTGAAAAAAGTTTAGACACTAAAAGTATTGATTGCTATTATAATAAGCATCTATGACCTTAAGAATTACATCTGACTTATGTATATTAGCATAGGATACAAAAAAAAGATGAGGTTTTTTTAAACAAGCATTAACCTAAGATTTTTCCCCATCAATTGCCACAAGTCTATTATTTGGTTTTCTCCTGTTGAAAAGTTAGGTATTTCTGGGGAAAACTAGATAAACCTTGTGGAAAATGTTGATGAGCTTGTGAAAAAAGTTTGGGAAATTGATAATGAAAATTTTGTTTAAGAAGATTTAGGGGTGATGGGGTTACGGGGTGAGATTTCTCCAAGTCCCCCAGTCTCCCACCTTCCCTCTGCTCCCTCTGCTCCCTCTGCTCCCATACTCAGGTTACGGTTGATAGGACTTTTGTATCTCGGTGATGGAAAATAACGCTTGAAAAGTTAACCCTTGACTTTCATAAAAAGCGGCCCCTCCTTGTTCTCTGTCCACTAGGGCAAGGATAGTATTAACAGTGTAACCAACGGCCCGTAATCGTTCTACGGCTAACATCGCTGACTTACCAGTAGTTACCACATCCTCTAACACAACCACCGTCGCCCCTGGGGAAAGGGTGGGGCCTTCGATATAAGCTTGAGTGCCGTGGCCCTTGGCTTGTTTGCGAATAATTAAAGCAGGAATGGGACAATTTTCGTAGGCCGACACCACACTTACCGCGCTAACAATGGGATCAGCCCCCAAGGTAAGTCCAGCAACCCCTTGAGTGTTGGGGGGTAACATGGATAATAATAAACGACCAATGGCCAAAGCCCCTTCAGCTTTGAGCGTCACCTGTTTACCATTGATATAATAACTGCTTTTTTGACCCGAAGATAGGGTAAAGTCCCCTTCTTGGTAAGCTAATTTGACAAATAAATCTAAAAGATAAGATCGTAACGCTGATAAATCTGCGGTGGCAACGGAAATCATAAAAATAAGTCTCACAGGTGACAATAATATGATAAAACTTAATGAACTCAACGGGTAACCCTTCAGACCGCAACAAAAAAATTAGCTAAAATACGGGTGGTTATGAATCCATAGCTGTCACTATGGTTAATCACAAAAACATGACCGCATGATTCAAAATTAATTGTGAGGAGATGAAACAAGGATGTATAAAGCCTTATTACCCGCTTTGATGGTGGGGTCGGCGTTCGTTACTCAGTCGAGTTACGCTGAACCGGTTCCCCCCCCTTACCCTTCACAGACAGTCCAACCAAGCCAAGCGGACGTACCTGCTCAAAATTACGATTATCAAACCACCTTAGAACAACTCCGTAGTATTCAAGAGTTACGAGACGTTTCTCCTACGGACTGGTCTTATCAAGCGTTAAGAAATTTAGTTGAAAATTATGGTTGTATTGTAGGTTATCCCGATCGCACCTATCGCGGCGATCGCGCTCTGACTCGCAATGAATTTGCAGCCGGTTTAAGTGCTTGTATGGAACAGTTAGAGAGACGTTTACTCGAAGTTCGCGGTGTCCGTTCCGCAGCTTATCAAAACACTGCACCCCAGATTCAAGCGATTCCCACAGAACCGGGAGAACATTTCAGCCATGTTATTGATCGGGCGTTTTATAACGAAAGTTTACGCTTTTACGATAATACGGATATGTTCGGCCAGATGAATAAGATTTTTGGCTGGCGATACGCGCCCGGTTCTTTCTTTGATAATACCATTGCCAATGACGCGAAAACCATTGAAGCGGTATTATGGGATGGTCTCAGACAACAAACGGCGGGTCCGAGAATTCGTACCCCTGATCTTGTTAACCCCTTTAATTCTTCTCTGACTGGCAACCCTGACTACATTCGTACTCAACCTCCCACTTTACGCGATCGCCAGTTCGAGCAACAACGAATTCCCATTATGCCTTAGATAACGAAGTCAGAAGTCAGAAGTCAGAAGTTTTTTCTGGCGATAGTTTTACCTAAAATGTGGCAAGAATGCCCCCGTCACATTTTTCGACAGGGTACCCATCAAAATTGACGGGGGATGAATTGCCACCAGAAAATCAACAGCGAAGCAACGATTTTAATTCTAGTGATTGGTGGTGAGTCTTCATCTCCCACTATATTGATACTTCTGACTTCTTGACTCATCCCATTAAAATAACATTATCAATGACGTGAATTATCCCATTATCTGCTTCAATATCAGCAGCTATAACGGTAGCGTTTTTCACTTCAAAGCCATCGGAACAATCAATAGAAATAGGCGAACCTTCTAAAGAAGTCACAGAGTTGACTTTAGCTAAATCGGCTTTCATCAGTTTACCGGGAACCACATGATAGGTCAAAATACGGGCAAGTTGAGGCACATTTTGCACTAAGGTTTGAATGGTTCCTGGTGGTAGTTTCGCAAAGGCAGCGTCGTTTGGAGCAAAAACAGTAAAGGGTCCATCTCCTTTTAAAGCATCCACTAAATTCGCCGTTTTAACCGCAGTCACTAAGGTTTGAAACCCTTCCGTATTAACAGCAATATCAACAATATCAGGCATATTTTTAAGATTAATTTTACGATAACTTTAACTGATTATAAACCACAATGGCAAAATTTAAAATATCTGTTGATAAACTTCTGTAGGAGTTTAAAAAAACGGAGAAAAAACCATGGCTTAAACTTTTATCTCTCGAAATATGATAAGATAAAAATTATTCTTTCTTATGTAAGGTTAAATGTTTTCTAAAGATAATCTTTTTGCCGTTTCTTTGTTTCCCTATTTAGGGTTTTTATGGTTTCTGACTCGTTCCCAAGAAACCCCCCGTTTAGCATTAATTGGGTTTTATGTTTTATTGGTATTTGTAGCGGTTACGATTCCTGCTGGAATTTATGCTAAAGTTCAATATGGTGAAGCATTAGCGAATATTGACTGGTTACACGGTAGCGCAGAATCTTTTCTAACTTTGTCTAATATTTTAGTTGTGTTGGGGTTTCGTCAAGGAATTATAGAGTATCAAAAGAAACAAGAAAAAAATCCAACCGATAATTAATTAATACTGATGATTTTTCTCACAGGAATAACCACATTAGGAAACGTCAAAGGGCTAATATTTCCCTCAGTTAAGGTTAATTCTGTAGTGTAATTTCTCTGTTTTAAATCCCTAAAAACTTTTAATTGATGATTGTTTAAATCAACGATTGTCATGACAATAATTTCTCCTCTTAATAACTCTACCCTTTGATCTGCAAAACACCCGGCTGCGATCGCTTGATGATAGGGTTCAATTGTCCATTGATAAGTGTTTCCTGTCATGATAATTTATGAATAACACCACTCTTTATATTTTATCCTAAATACAAAGCCTAAAAACCATGAAATCCTTACCCATTCCCTCTTTCTTTGATCAGAATAAGGTTGATAAATTTTGGAGAGTTCCTTATCAAAACCGTTCAGAAGAAGCTAAAAAATGGCGAGAAAAGTATAAAATTTCTTCATCACTAGAAGATAAACATAAAACTATTTTATTACTAATTGATGTCCAAAATACTTTTTGTTTACCTGATTTTGAATTATTTGTTGCAGGAAAATCAGGCAATGGTGCGGTCGAAGACAATATCCGTTTATGTGAATTTATCTATAAAAATTTAGCCAATATTACTACTATTGCAGCTACAATGGACACCCATAAATCAATGCAAATTTTTCACCCTATTTTTTGGGTAGATGAACAAGGAAATCATCCCCAAGCTGGTCTTACTATGATTACTTACGAAGATATTAAACAAGGACGATGGAAAGTCAATCAAAATATTGCTTATAATTTAAAGATTTCCTTTGAAAAACTAGAAAGATATGCTCTACATTACGTTAAAAAAGTCAGCGAAGATAGTAAATATCCCTTAACCATTTGGCCCTATCATTCTATGTTAGGAGGAATCGGTCATGCTTTAGTTTCTTCCGTCGAAGAAGCCTTATTTTTTCATAATATAGTTCGCAGTAGTCAAACCCAGTTTCAATTAAAAGGAGATAACCCCTTAACCGAAAATTATTCCGTTTTCAGTCCTGAAGTCTTAGAAAATGATCGAGGGGAAAAAATAGCACAGAAAAATACACAATTTCTCAACCAATTACTGTCTTTTGAGCAGATTATTATTGCCGGTCAAGCAAAAAGCCATTGTGTCGCTTGGACAGTGGAAGATTTACTCACAGAAATTCAGCAAAAAGACCCAAACTTAGCTAAAAAAGTTTATCTTTTAGAAGATTGTACTTCTCCTGTGGTGATTCCTGATGTGATTGACTTTACAGAGAAAGCAGATGAAGCCTTTCAACGCTTTGCTGAAGCGGGAATGTATCGGGTTAACTCCACTAATGAAGATATCTTGAAGTTTTGATTGTTTATTGAGATTGGGAGTTCCTCGCAATGACAGTTAAAGCTGCGACTACACAGTTCACTAATAAATGTCCATCATTTGTTATCCTTGATATTAGGAGTGAACAATGATTGCTCTATCTTAAAAACGAGTGATTCTAAAACAGAGTTAATTATGAATAAAGTCAAAACCTTGGCCACGGTATTATCTAAACGCTTTATGGCCACATTAGCCTTATCAGGATGTTTGTTAGCTGGTGTGCAAACTTTGTCTCTTGCTAATGGTAACTCCGGACTGGTTATTTTCAGTGGTGTCGAAAATCGCAGTGACATCCTCAACTATAAACTAGATTTCAATGGACGACCCAGATTTTATGGGGAACGCATGAGACTGCGTATCTCTAAAAAGAAATTAAACCAAGGGGTGAGTAAGTTTTTTATCTCTTATCTCAAAGACCCAGAATTTGATGGTAAATTTAACACCAACTCGGTAGAAGTCCGTGTTGACGGCGAATCTCTCCCCCTCAGAGAAGTGTACTGGGATAAAGAGAGTCGGGTGGTAGAAATTGACCTCAAAGAACCCTTAGAAGCAGGAAATTCTGCTGAGATTGTCTTTTCTAACGTGAAAAATCCTAGTTCTGGTACTTATTACTTCATTGGTGATGTACTAACATCGGGACAAATCCCCTTGCGGGTTTATGTCGGTACTTGGATCGTTTCTTTTTCTCGTACCTAATAGGATTTCGAGGATTGAAACTCTCCCGTTAAATCACAGATGGTAACGGGAGATTCTTGCTTATCCTCGCCAGAGAGTAGGTTTCAGCAAGTAATTACTGAATCGCCAGTCCACTCACTTTAGGGAGTGGAGTATGTCAATTCACGGTAACATAGGATAGTCATAATTTGTCTTATTGAGGAAAAACCCCATGATTGAACCATTACTCTTAGGTATTGTTTTAGGTCTTATTCCTATTACTTTAGCTGGTTTATTTGTTGCAGCTTATCTACAATACAAACGTGGGAATCAACTTAACTTAGATTAATAATCTGAATTTGTCGGCCATTGCCTTCATCCCCATCTCTACCATAAGGTGGGGATAAATTCTAGCAATTCTCACAAAGTTTTTGTAAGCTAAAGTATGAAGAATCATTAAGTGGAAGGAGTGATATGAGGATTGGTGTCCCTAAAGAGATTAAAGATCAAGAATTTCGTGTCGGTTTAAGTCCCAATAGCGTTCGGACTTTATGCGATCGAGGACATCAAGTTTCTATCGAAACTCAAGCAGGAGTCGGTTCGGGGTTTAGTGATCAAGAATACGAACAGGCCGGCGCGAAAATTGTTTCTGACGCAGCGCAAGCTTGGGAGCAGGAGTTAGTGGTCAAAGTAAAAGAACCCCTCACCCCAGAATATGCTTATCTCAAAACTACGAAAATGCTGTTTACGTACCTACATTTAGCAGCAGATAAAGAATTAACCCAAGCCTTAATTTCATCAGGAATCACCGCTATTGCTTACGAAACGGTGGAACTTTCTGACGGCAGACTTCCCCTACTCACCCCCATGAGTATCATTGCAGGACGCTTATCTGTACAGTTTGGGGCGCGATATCTAGAAAAACAACAGGGGGGTCGCGGCGTTCTTTTAGGGGGGATTCCTGGCGTTTCTGCGGGGCGTGTGGTGATTTTAGGCGGGGGAGTGGTTGGTACCGAAGCAGCCCGCATTGCGGTGGGAATGGGGGCGCAAGTCCAAATCTTTGATATCAATGTAGAGCGTTTGGCTTATTTAGAGACAATTTTTGGCTCACGGGTCGAACTTCTGTATAGTAACCCTTCGGCTATTGAAAAAACAGTTCCTAACGCCGATTTATTAATCGGTGCGGTGTTAGTGACGGGAAAACGCGCTCCGACCTTAGTTTCTCGGGCATTAGTCTCAAAAATGAAGCCCGGTTCAGTGATTGTGGATGTAGCCGTAGACCAAGGGGGATGTATCGAAACCCTACGCACAACCTCCCATACTAACCCCACCTATGTCGAAGAAGGGGTGGTTCATTTTGGGGTTCCCAATATGCCTGGGGCGGTACCTTGGACAGCAACCCAAGCTTTGAATAATAGCACGTTACCCTATGTTCTCAAGTTAGCTGATCAGGGGTTAGATGTATTAGAAAAAGATGCGAGTTTAGCCAAGGGGGTTAACGTTAAAGATGGGGCATTAATTCACCCTGCAGTACAAGAAGTGTTTCAAGATTTAACCCATCTTTAACCAGGCAAAAATTTGCTCAGCATTTAAGACCAAATCAAGCCGATTTAAGATAGGTAGGGGTTGGTTTCCTTGACACAGTTTCGGTTGTTGACCGGGTTGAAACACTAAGATAGAGCGATCGCCTGGATCGATTAACCAACCTAACTGACAACCATGTTCTAAACAATACAAAATATTACCAATCACTCGATTAGAACTTTGTTCAGGGGAGAGAATTTCTATGGCCCAATCTGGAGGTAATAAGAAATCATTGGGAACTTCTTGATCTTCATCAAAAGGAATCCGTGGCCAGGCAAATACAGCTATATCAGGGACAATAGACCTTGTACCAAAGCTACAACGTAGTTCAGGAAAAGCATAAGCAATCTTTTGGTTTTCTCCGACTTGATTGATCTGATTACATATTTTTAACTGTAGTCGACTATGCTTTCCTTTTGGCATTGGTTTTTCTACAATTTTCCCCTCAATATATTCACATACGGGTTTAGTTTCTGGGCGTTTCAGAAATTCCTCTAGACTATTAATACTGGTAATAAAGGTCATAAATCACAGTTTGGTCTAAAAATGATTAACCTATCGTCTTCTTTGTTGTAACTTACGATATACGTCTTTTATGTCCACATGATGATAGGATAAAGCGACTAACGTATGATAAAAAAGATCCGCTACTTCTGAAGCGATTGCCTCTTTTTCGTCATCTTTACAAGCCATCACCACTTCGGCTGCTTCTTCCCCTATTTTTTTGAGAATTTTATTATCGCCTCCCTCTATTAATGTCCGAGTATATGAACCCTCCACCGGATGATCTCGACGTTGGCAAATCACCTCATAAACTCCTGATAAAGTATCGGCTGGTGGTGGGACTTTTTGGCTTTCTTCGAGTTGATGAAAACAACTTCTTTCTCCTGTATGACAAGCAATATCCCCCACTTGTTCAATACTGATTAATAAGGCATCACTATCACAATCGTATCTGATAGATTTTACTTTCTGAATATGACCAGAAGTCTCTCCCTTGTGCCATAATTCTTGTCGAGAACGACTCCAATACCAAGTTTCTCCCGTTAAGAGGGTTTTTTGTAAGGATTCTTGGTTCATCCAGGCCAGCATTAATACTGTCCCGTCTAAATAATCCTGGGCGATGGCAGGGACTAATCCTTGCTCATTGTAGCGGATTTTGTCTAAAGGAATAGCCTTGCTTAAAGAATAATCAGACACAACAGAAGCCATTAATAACGCCCCAAAACGATTCTTTTATTCATCCTACTACCAAATTCCTCTAGCTTTCCTTTTTCTTTTTTTTGTTTTAAGTAATGTTTAAAAATATAAAGTTTCTTAATATTGTCTAGGAATTTTCACAAGGGACAATACATAATTGAAGTAGAAAGCCCAATTGATTGAACGGATGTGAGGAGAGGGCAAAACGAAGAGTTAACATTCTCTTAAACTAGCATAAATCACTAAAAAGATCAAGTTTTTAACGTTGGTCACGGAGGGAGTTTGTCATTTTTTGTTGATAACTGGATTGAACATTGATTAATGAATCAATTAAAGTTCAACGGGATGTGATGTTTAACTGCAATAAACGATTATTAAATCAAATTCACCAAAACAACTGATTCAGAAACATAGTAAAAGTAACGGGGGAGATTATGAGAACTCTCACAGGAATTCTTCTATTAACATCGTTAGCTGTAACCCCTATGGTTAGGGCAGAAAATGCGGCTGATTTACAAACATTAATGGAAACAGGCGACTGTATTGCTTGTGATTTGCAAGACGCTGATTTACGCAACTTGGACTTAAGAGGGGCTAATCTCGAAGGGGCTAACCTCATTAACACCCAACTTCATAATACTAACTTAAGCAACGCTAATTTGAAAGGGGCTAATTTAGTCAACGCAGACATGGATGGTGTTACGTTTCGCAATGCCAATCTCCAGGAAGCCCAAATGAGAGGGGTTTTAATGTCCGGGGCCGACTTAGAAGGGGCTAACCTTCGAGGGGCAGACTTGACCCTTCACGATGGGGAGCGGGCGATTTTGACCGGTTCTAATTTGCGTAATGCCGATTTAACAGGGGCTTATTTACGGGGAATTAAACTCAAAGAAGCGAATCTAGAAGGGGCAATTCTGGCCAATACGGACTTTTCTACGGATTATCCCGGAAATACTACAGCAAAATCTGCTGCTAATGCAGCAATCATGGCCATTCCCTTTGCTATTCCTGGGGCAGTTTTAACTGTAGTTGCAGAAGTTGTCATTCCTCAGGCCGCTTCTTTCAATGCAGATGTGAGTTATGCCAATCTTCAAGGGGCTATCTTGACCAATGCCAACTTGCAAGATATTAACCTTCATGAAGCGAATCTCAGAAATGCTGATTTGCAAAATGCTAACTTGCATCACGCTTATTTAGTCAACACCGATTTCAGCTATGCTAACTTAACGGGTGCAAGACTCAGCGACATCAATATGGAAGGGGTTGATTTCAGTTATGCTACGTTACCTCAAACTGATTTTCATCTTTCCTATTTAGTGGATGCTGATTTCAGTAATGCTAATTTAGCCTATGCGAAGTTAACCGAAATTAACATGGAAAACGCTGATTTCAGTGGGGCTAATTTAACCGGAACTATCTTCAATGCTTCCTACTTAGTTGGGGTTGATTTGACTGATGCGACGCTTGACTCGGCCCAGTTAAAAGACATTAACATGAGTGGGGCTAATTTAGCTGCTGCCAATCTTCATAATGCTGATTTGGCTGATTCTAACCTAGCTAATGCTAACCTCTGCGGTACGATTATGCCCAATGATGACATTTCTCAAATTGGCTGTACTGCTATTAATCTTCGGTAATTAGTTATAACTCCGATTGTTGTAAGTTAACAAGAGGGTGGGCAAGTTGTCCACCTTTTTCTTGCGTAAAGAATCGTAAATAAAACCTAAATAAATCCCTAAACATAAATATTTTTTAGAGATTATAATCTATTGTCAGGTTGCACAAGTATTTCTCGAGTTTGGTGATTGAACATGAAACCATCACAAAATTGTTTGGATTTGATCAGTAAATGGGAGGGTATTGAGCTAGACGCATATATTGATCCGGTGGGAATTCCCACCATTGGGATTGGAACGACTCGTTACCCAGATGGACGTGCTGTAATGATGGGTCACAGAATTTCTGAGGAACAAGCTTGGGCTTTTTTACTGCATGATCTTCAAGGATTTGCTCGGGAAGTTCAAAGGCTTATTTCGGTATCCCTCAATCAAAATCAGTTTGATGCTTTAGTGTCTTTCACTTATAACGTAGGCGCAGGCGCTCTTGAGTCTAGCACCCTACGGAGAAAACTGAATAAGAATGATTATGATGGTGCAGCCAATGAATTTAAAAGATGGAATAAAGGAAAGGTAAATGGCGTACTCAAAGTATTGCCAGGACTGGTTAATCGCCGTAAAGACGAAGAAGCTCTGTTTCGGAGGGTAGATAATCCAGGAACCCCCCTTGAGGATACCGAGTCTCCGCAAGATTCAGTCACTTGGCTTGAGCTATTTCGGCAAGAAGAAGATACCTTAGTGGTTGCTCGGAATGGAGGTCAAGTGGTTGAGGTTACGCGCCTAGCTAACAAACATAAAGACGATCTGATCGCCGTACTCCAGCAGTATAAGAATGCCAATAATGTATTCGTGGCTCATGCAGACAAAAACCTACCTGAAGGCGAAGTCGTGATTATGACAGGTCATGAACTTCCCCCCAAAAAGGTGATCAATCCCCCAACGTTGAATTTACCATTGTTAATTTTTGGCATGGAAGACCAAGAAGGGGGCGGTAATGACATTCGTGAATTGCAACAGCGACTCAAAGAGTTAGGTTACTATGATCGCGATATTGATGGAAAATTTGGTCGGGGAACCGATATTGCTGTCAAGAACTTCCAGGCTAAGTTTTTCGGACGGGCAGAAGCTGATGGGAAAGTAGGTCCTCTTACTTGGAAAAAGTTATGGGGAGAACAGGTAGCCGTACCCGACCGAGATTTACCAATATCAACGAAGCCTTACTTGTCGTTAACGAGAACTGATCAGAAAGATCAATTTGGCTGTTATGTCCTTGCATTGGAATATATCAAGAACGACAAAATTGAAGGTCGCATCAATGTTTGCTCTGGTTCGCGAGATAAGCAGAATTTTCGCAAAGGGGCTAATAGTGTGTCAGGCAGTCGTGAACCCTTACCCGAAGGTCGGTGGTTCATCCACGATATTAGCTGGGCAGGTGGGAAGGATAACTATCATGGAGCCGTTCATCAAACACCAGGTGTCGGTCCAGTCTGGATAGCTTTGGATTACAGGGAGCCTGGCACAACCTCTCGTAGTGCAATAGGATTTCACATTGATTGGAACCGTCATAGAGGCTTCCCCGGAACCATTGGTTGCGTATCTCCTTACAATATTGCCGATATGAAGACGTTGGTCACTTGGCTTCGAGATACTGATCCTCGAGGGCTTTATGTTGATTGGGGTTTAGGTACCTGCCCATCACCAGAATAAGGCAAAGCATCAAAGAAGTTTGAGGAGTTTAGAGACCCCCAACTTTTGAGAAGTTGGGGTACTTCATGAAAGCTTACCCGAAGATTGAGGGGAGAAACTAGCAAATAAGAGAAAAATAATACCAATATTGATACAAACATCGGCTAAATTGAATACAGGAAAATTAATCAAACGAAAATCTAAAAAATCCACCACATACCCGAATAAAAAGCGGTCTAAACCATTTCCTAATGCACCGGCTAAAATAAACCCATAACCTAATTGTTCTGTTACTTTCATTTTTTCTCCCCACCAAGCCAAAGCCATTAACCCTAAACTAACCCCTAGTGAAAGCCATCGTAACCACTTTGCCCCTCCTTCAAAGAAGCTAAAAGCAGCCCCCGTATTAATAATATAGGTAAAGTGAAAAACCCCTGACCATAACGGTATGGTATCACCAATATTAGGGAAGGTTTGTACCACCCAATATTTAGTAATTTGATCGAGGCCAAAACCCAATAAACCGACTATCCAAAACCAACGATTTTTTTTCACAAATCTAATTAATAAAAGAGAATATGACGCAAAATAAAAGCGAGAACTGCCACAGTACAAACAACCACTAATTGTCCAGGAATCGGTTCAACGGAATAATTAACCATTAGGTCAACCAGATTATTTGATGGTAACTCTGAAGAGCTAAACAACCAGAGTCCCACTAGATAAATTAAGCCACAAATATGAATGATCAATAAACCCGCAGCCGCACTTAGGGCCAATAATTCTAATTTTGTTCTTCTCTGAAACGCCACCCAACCACATAACCACGCCCCAGGCATAAAGCCTAAAATATAACCAAAACTGGGTTGCTGCCAATATTGTAAGCCACCCCCTTGAGCAAAAATCGGAAACCAAAACAAACCCAAGAAAATATAAGCCACTTGGGCTAAAAAACCGGCATTTTTGCCCCCCATACAACCGGTTAAGAGGACAGCCCCCACTTGAAAGGTGACCCCAAGGGGCATACTGTTGACCCCTTGCTGGGCCCAAGTCCAAGGCATATTGGTGACGAAAGCTTCAACAAAGGTGCTGAATATAGTTAGTAATAAGCCGATTATCGCCCAAAGCAGTTCATTGGCAAAAGACACCGTTGATGAGGATTTTTTTGTATTAGTGAGCTTGTTTGTGCGTTTGCGTTTGATATTCACCAGGAATTGGAGCTTCACCCCCTTGCAGTCCTAAAGATTCTAGCATAGCCTGATCTTGTTCTGGGGGTTGTCCTAAAGTGGTGAGGTAATGTCCGATCAGCATAGCATTTATTCCTGATTTTAACCCTAAACTTTGTAATTCTCCCATGACGGCTTCTCGTCCCCCCGCATATCTTAAAATTTGTTCGGGTAACAGAAAACGGAAAATGGCGATCGCTTTTAGGGCTTCAAACACATCTAATTTCGGTAAATCGCCCAGGGGGGTTCCTTCTCTGGGGTTGAGGAGGTTAATGGGGACCGAGTCCACTTCTAATTCTCGTAGGGAAATAGCAAGATCCACCCTATCCTCCCATGTCTCTCCCATGCCCATTATACCGCCCGTACAGGCTTGTATTCCTGCTTTTTTGAGGTTTTTGACGGTTTCTACGCGATCGCTCCAGGAATGGGTAGAAACGATGGATTCATAAAAGTTTTCGGAGGCTTCTAAATTGTGATTGTAGCGAGTTACTCCTGCTTCTCTGAGGGCTTCTGCTTGTTCTAGGGTAACTTCTCCTAGGGCGCAACAGGGCTTAATCTTGGTTTCGGTGGTAATCTGTCTAACTGTTTCTAAGATTTTCTCAAATTCTGCTGATTGGGGACTATTATATTTGGGTCCTCTACCTTGGCTAACTAAACAGAAACGTTTCGCCCCGGCTGCTTCTGCTGCTTTTGCCTGGGCGAGAATTTCTTCAGAAGATTTTAAGCCGTAGATAGGACTATTTTCCCCTTGGTGATGGACAGACTGGGAACAAAACTGGCAATTTTCCGAACAGTTGCCAGATTTTACGTTGATAATGCTACAGAGGTCTACCACGTTACCACAACAGGCTTGACGAATGCCATCGGCTGCTTCACAGAGTAACAGGATGTTGTCTTGGCCTTCTATTTGGGTGAGGGTTAAGGCTTCCGTTTTGTTGAGGCGATCGCCGTTTATAATACGTTGGGATAAAGTATCTAACCAGTCTTTTAAGGCGGTGGTGTCTTGGGGGGGGACTTGAGTTTGAGGCGGTGAGGGGGATAATTGAACCACGATAGTTTTACCTGATGCTCTTTTAGGTCTTATGAATTGTACCATTTGAGGGTTTTTCCCTAGGCTTAATAGTAAGAAATCTTTAACTATTTCGACAATTGCCTTTAATCTTGAAGAGGTTATTGAATTTGTCGGTATTTTTCAACCGCTAAAAGACTTGGATTTTTTTAAAGAGGTAAAAATGATTGACTTTTGACTTCTAACTTTTGACTTGTGAACGCTCCTAGTACAAATTTAAGATATAGATGAAAATAGTAGGAAGGTTACAGGTGGAAAATCGACCCAAAACAACAGTTATTTTAGCCATGACTGCGGATGGAAAAATTGCTGATTTTCAACGCAATGCAGCCAGGTTTGGCTCAGATATTGATAAAAATCATTTAGAAAAACAGATTTCAATGGTGGATGCTGTTATATTTGGGGCAGAAACTTTAAGAGCTTATGGTACTACTTTAACAGTTAAAAATCCTGAATGGTTAGCCCATCGACAACAGCAGAATAAACCCCATCAACCTATTAATATTATGGTGTCTGCTTTTGGGGAAATTGACGATAATTTACGCTTTTTTTCTCAACCTGTTCCTCATTGGTTAATAACGACAGAAGAAGGGGCAAAAAATAGTCATCCAAGATTTGAAAAAATATTAACTTTTCCTACTATAAAAGAAGAAAAAATAAACTTATCCGAAGCCTTTAAACATTTAAAAGAAATCGGAATCAATCATCTAGCTATTTTAGGCGGTGGCGAACTGGTAGCCAGTTGTTTAGAACAAAATTTAATCGATGACTTATGGTTAACAATATGTCCTTATATTTTAGGAGGAAAAACGGCACCTACTCCAGTGCAAGGATTAGGTTTGCTTGCTTCTGAAGCTAAAAAATTACAATTAGTAAGCTTAGAACAAATAGAAGAAGAAATTTTCTTACACTATCAGGTATTATCCCCATCACCCAATGATACGTAAGCAGTCAAAACATCAGGACATAATAGTATTATGTCCTGAATAATCTTAAATCCTCCTACTATTATCATCACTGAAACCTGATTCCTATATGTAAGTAATCATCAAGAGATGCTGTCATTCTCCTCAAAATTGATTATCCTAGATAGAACGTTCCCCAGACAAGGTTAATCTATGTTTAAACGAGCAAAATCTCAATACTCCGTCAGTTGGATCGAAAAAATTTCCGAAATACCTAAACAGGTTTGGAATGAACTGGCAACCCCCCTAAAAACCCCTTTTTTAGAGTGGGAATGGCTCAATAATATCGAAACCTCTAAAAGTGCTACCCCGCGCACAGGATGGCAACCTTGTCATTTAACAATATGGAGAGAT
>JASJBX010000255.1 GCA_030066295.1 Crocosphaera sp. | reverse complement strand
TTCCGATAACATCATCCGAAAATAGTCATTTTTAGAGAGATTATCTCCTTTATCATAAAGTCGATAATTTAGAGGGACTGAGACTCCATTTGGGTCAGTATATAATAACGTAATTAAGTTAATGCCTTTGATAGTAGAGATGTTTGTTTCCTGACCAGAAATAACCAATAAATTCACTTAATTTAGGATTACTATAAAGTTTTTCAATGACTGTATCATCAATACTTAATGTTCCACCGACAAGTTCAATATACTGTTTAAATTCATTGAACAAATCAATCGGTTCATAGCTTTCTCTTAATAAAAAACGGTTCACACTGTCATGAGATAAATCCTCAAACATCTCGGATAAACGATTACAGCCTGAATATTTCGATTCAGCGATTAAATACCAAGTATAGAGGTCTAAATGACACTTAGCCGTTGATTTCTTAGTGAGAGTCCGGATACCTACCTCCAGTTCTGATAATCTCCTCTATTTTATCAGTTTTCTACTTTTTATTTTTGGCGATCGCCTTCTGACGTCAGACTATGCACATTGTAGATTATCTGTCAATGCGTAACTCCTAGATTTAATAATCTCTTTAATTGCCTCATTTTGAGGGTTCAAGTCAATGATTCAACGTAATGTTTAACCATGACCGATTAACTTGTAGAATTCCCTGTGCTGTTTCACAGTGGTTATCCCACTTTTTAACCCTGCTTCCATCCTGGGTTTACTAAGTCCAAAACGGAGGGTTATGTCGTCACTCTCAGGATTGCTCCTTTGATTCCGAGTTTGGCTCCTTTTGCCAACAAACTAACAGTTATTCAGATTTCGAGGTTCTGAACGAGCTACACGCTTGTCATAGTACAGGCTTTCTAGCTCAACGAATCGCACTTTTATGACCATTCTAACGCACCCTTCCGCCAAGCATAAACGAGGGCAACCACTAGAATAGCGATAAAAATCAAAGCTTCGACAAAGGCCAGTAACCCTAACTGGTTAAAAGCGACGGCCCAGGGGTAGAGAAAGACGGTTTCTACGTCAAATACGACAAATACCAGGGCAAACATATAATAACGGATATTGAATTGAATCCAAGCTCCGCCGATGGGTTCCATTCCTGACTCATAGGTGGTACGTCTTTCGGGTCCACCACCACTGGGCCGTAAGATTTTTGATGCAGTTAGGGCGAGAATAGGGATTAAACTACAGGCGAGTAGAAAACCCAATACATATTCATAACCATTGAGGACAAACACTATTTTTGATTAACTCCTCTCAATATGCTAAATGTTCCTAATCTCTATTAAACCCTAAAGTCTGAAAAAATAACCCTAAAGGATATAATTTTTTTGCAATCATATTTTACAGTTTCTCAGTCAATCAGTTATCAGTTATCAGTTACCAGTTACCAGTTACCAGGTTTTAATATTCTAAATTCTAAGTTATTCATAGTCGTTAATCTGCTCCCAAATCTCAGGAATCCTATCATTTAGTGAATGATCACTATCGAGTTCTATTAATTTAACCCATTTTCTGTTTTGAGCATAATTATAACTGGATTTAATGGGAATAACCTCATCATTTTTTCCATGAAAAATCAAAGTAGGTACGGGACGCTTTAAAAGGGTTTCGTCATAGTTTTTTCCATCAATAATAAATTGGTAACTTAATGGTAATTCTTGTTTATATCCATAATGATAAATTGGTAATTCTCCTTGACTTTTCCAAGTATTTATAGTATCTTTATCTAAGTTTTCTAACCAATGACTAAAAAAATAAAAGGCAGGTGCTAACAAAATTAGCCGCTTGACTTTTTCCTGCTCTTCTGCTATGAAAGCTGAAACTAATGCACCCAAACTTGAGCCGACTAAAACAACAGAATTAGGAGTATTTTTGATATAGTTTGATATTTGTTCAATTTGTCGAGTTAAGGTTAAATTATAAAAATCATTTTGATTCAAATCAGGAATTATTAAAGGGATATTTTTACTAGCAAAAAGCTTTTTAAATTTTTGTGCTTTAAGAGATTGGGAACTAGAGGCAAATCCATGTAAGTAAATATAGTTTAATTGATTGTTTAACATTATTTTGAAATTCTCATACAACTTTATCTCCACTGGCTGCTCAACAGCAGACTGGGGTGTGTTTTCTAGATGTTTAATCCCTAAACTCTCCCAAGACGGGAAGCAGGAGGGAAGATTTTTAGTTACAGTAAAGCGCACCTCCGTTAGATGTGGGTTAAAATCCCCATAGATATTGACCTCCTGCCTCCCAATACTACTCGGATAAGCTTGAAAAGTTGATGAAATAGGGAGTGTGGGGAGTGTGGGGAGTGTGGGGAGTGTGGGAGGTGTGGGGAGAATTAAGCAATACATAATGTTTTCTCTTCCCACCCTTCCCCCTCTTCCCTCTCTTCCCCATCCCTGTCTCAACAGATAAATTTGTTAACCGAGCAGTATTGAGTAATCACCGACCAATTAATCTCACTGGCAATCTTTTTCGGCCAAGACCCTTGTTTCCAATAACCGTTATGTTCGGTCTTAATCGCCCGTAAGACATCATTTCTTGACAATCCTGCCACCTTATGACCCATTTTATCGATTAAATCATAAAAACCAAGCTCAGTGGTGCTGCAAAGTTGACGACAGAGAGTGCCTTTCCTAAAAAACAAACTAGACGTATTCCGATGCCCAAACATCAAAAAAGCAACATTTTTTCTCGTAAAAGCAGACCGGTCATTCATTCCAGTCCACATAGCCAAACCACTCCCTTCCGGGACACACTTATATCGTTCTAACTTCACCTTTAACCGTTGGTGACGAAAATAAAACCCACGCAGGGACGACTTTAACTCAGACTCTAACTGTTCCGTTGAAGTGATCTCACCGAAAGGCAGCAACACACCTAAATCTAAACGGAACTGAGATCCTAACCCTTCCCGTTCAGCGATCGCTCCAATGGCTCCCAAAATCTTAGGAGTAGCGATTTCCCACTTTAACGTCTTTAAATTAACAGAAGCTTTGAAATCATCAGCCACACGCCCCACTGCATGGCACTTTTCTCCCTTCTTAAAGCGAATCCAAGCATTATCTTCCGGTCTTCCCATTCCAGAGTCCATCGGTAAAGAAGCGGATGACTCTGCTGGTAACGCCAAATGTTCAGGTTCCATCACCATATATTGAACATCCTGGCCTTCCACTTGATAGAGAATTTTATTTAAAGAACTCCCCACATCAAAGCAGACGACAACCTTCTTGAGCGGTGTCCCAGTTTTAGCCCCCTTGGATCTCTTCCGAGGGGTTTTAGTCTTTTGAGACGCTTCCGATAAGTTTTGATCCTTATATCCGTTCTCACCATGATCCCTAGATCCGTTCTCACCATGATTAACCACAGTTTCCATCACGGACATCTCACGATGCCGAGCCGGCTCGGCATCCGTGTCCTCCTGAGACTCAGACTTATGGGTAATGGGTAACTCCTGAGAGTCCTTTAACTCAGCACTCATAGAGTTTACCCCATGCAACGTTTCGCTCATACACTCCTCATCACTTACACTCAACACATCCACTGCCATTTTTTTCTAAGACGAGGCCGTGGTTCTTTTTCTTTATCTCTCAACTTTCTAAAAAACCCCGATTTTCTTAAGACTTATTTAATGTCACTAAACGTCACTACTCGTTATTAAACGTCACGCTTATTCTACCCAACGTCACTAATCGTTATCAAAAAAGTGATCTCTCCCCTGTTGTTGACCCGTATCTGACCCTAAATCGATGACGCATCATAACCCTTAACAACGAAGAGTAACGTCTAGTAACCTACAGTAACCTCTAGTAACGGGCTTTTTTTACCACCCTAGCTCCTGAATTTGACCGATTTGGCTCCCATCTAGGGTTTTAGTAGGTGTTCTTCCCGTCAGGGAAGCCAGCGCACTCCATGTTGGGACATTTTGGCTATACTAGCCAAAAGTCCCAACGGAGTCGCTGTCCAGGGGGACACCCCCTAGAACCCCCATCGGACAGATGGGAAAAGAAATTTGTTTTTTTTTGTCGAAAATGACCACTGATAAACGCGATACTACTATCACCCTTCGAGTCAGCCAATCCGAAAAGTTGGCGTGGCAAGCCAAAGCTGATCTTGTGGGCATGACGCTCTCTAATCTGATACGACAAGCCATATCCAGAACGAAAACCTGGACAGCAGCAGACAAGTCTTTAGTTAAAGAACAAACTCGACAAATCGTTCGCATCGGTAATAATCTCAATCAGATAGCTAAGTGGGCAAATACTTATAAGTCCACCGCCGAAGCTATAGAGATTATACAAGCATTGAGACTCGTTGAACAGTCCCTAACCCAACTATCGCCTAAACCATTACAACCCTCATCCTCAAATCATTCCTCGAACAGTAACGATGTTAGTTAAATTCTTTGATCGCGGGACAGGTAAAGGTAAAGGGCCTGTTGAATATATCCTTAAAGAAACTGATGCCAAAGGCATTATCCGAGAACCTTCACCCGAACTCATTAAGGGCAACCCCCAACAAACCATTAACTTGATTGATTCGTTGGACTTCAAATATAAATACAAAAGTGGCGTGATCTCCTTTGCTGCATCTGATGCCCCCACCCATTCTCAACTTGAAGCGGTCATCAAATCCTTTGAAGAGACGGCCTTTGCCGGTCTAGAACCTGACCAATACGACATCTTATGGGTAAAACACACCCACACGGGCAATGACCGTATTGAGCTTCATTTCGTTACCCCCAGAGTTGAATTAACCAGTGGCAAAAGTTTAAATATCGCACCTCCAGGCTCTAATAAATACTTTGAACCTTGGCGTGATTATTGGAATAGTTCTCAAGGATGGGCAAGTCCCAACGACCCCCAACGGGCTAGAACTTACTACCCTGGTTATCAAGCGTTAATCGATGCCCAAAACCATCGCTTAGAACTTAATGGTCAAAAACCACTTAGCCGTGATGATGCCCGTAAGATGATCACCAACTACTTGACGGGCTACATTGAGAATGGACAGATCCAAAACCGTAACAACATCGTTACCACCCTTGAAAATTCTGGCTTTACTATTACAAGACAGGGAGATAATTACATCACTGTCACCCACGATGACCTAGATAAACGCATCAGATTAAAAGGAGGAATTTATAGTGCATCTTGGCGACTTGGAGAAGAACCTACAACAGAAACTAGAACAGGACAAACAACAAGCCAATCAGATAAGGAAGCAGCACTTACAACAATTTCAGAAAGACTCGCAGCACACATTCAAAGACGCTCTGAGTTCCATCGACAAAAATACGGGGCAAATTACCAAACAAGTCCTAATTTGGTCGAAATGGGTGGCTTATCTCCCAGCAGCGACTTTTCTTCTGACCTTAGTGGGTACCTTAGCCGGCAGTTGGGGGATGAGTCGATCTTTAACCAGTCAATTTCAACAGATTCAGACGAACAAAACGACCCTCAACCAACTCAAAGAGGAGACTTGGGGGATAGAACTTTATCAAACCAACCAGGGGAAATTTATCATCCTACCCCCCAACAGTCCCCACCAAACCGATTGGAAGTGCAAAGGGAAACCCTGTATCAAGCTGTAGATGAAGACGATGACCCCACTAGAGAAAGAACTTTTAGAAACCTTCAAGAACTTTGCCATTCAATACGAACAGGACAAGAAAGAACAACAGGAATTAATCGAGAACTTATCCAAACAACAGAGGAAAAGATTGGAGTCTTTAATCAGTCAACAGAACGAATTAATCAAGAACTTCTCAGAAACAGTCAACTCATTCAACAACAGAATGAACGACTTATCAGAGAGAATCAACAAGCTAGAAAACGCTTATCAAGACATCATGAACGTCTTAGAAGAATAAA
>JASJBX010000062.1 GCA_030066295.1 Crocosphaera sp. | reverse complement strand
CCTCTCCCTGCTCCCTTTGCTCCCTGCTCCCCCGCTCACTTCACAGTAACGTTTATTTTTGTCCAGGTACTTACCATTCCATTGACTAATCAAGAAACTTTCGCTACTATAGAAGGTATCCCCCCCCGGGGGATTTACCCCAAGAAGAAATTTTGCGATAAGTTAAGTTAAGTTAAGAAAAACTCATAATACATATTAAAGGTTAACAAGACGTTGATTTCCACTCCATCCCCAGTCACCAGCCAGCCCCTAGCCCCCTCAGATTGCTCATCTGCGGGTCAAACCCCTTTGAGTGGTCAAACCCTCAAAAATTGGCTAACATTCCTAGCTGCTGGCTTTTTAGTGTCCGTTCCCGTCTTTATAGAAGCCCCCCTAGTGCGGTTTTGCCCCGAAATCAGCGTTGTTATGACAGCCGGATGGCTATGGTTAGCCTTTTATCTCATGAAGCGACCAAAGACCCATTTGTGGGGGGATTTATTATTCGGGTTTAGTTGGAGTTGGTTAGCCGGTGCCATTTATTGGGGGTGGTTTCGTTGGGAACCCTTAATCCATCTTCCCGTAGAATCCATCGGCGTTCCCGTTGCCCTGTGGTGTCTTTGGCGTAGATGGGGACAAGTGGGTAATTTCTTTTATATCGGGTCTCTGTTGGGTACAGCCATCACCGATGCTTACTTCTACATTACCGGGTTAATCCCTCACTGGCGACAACTGATGCAAGTTGACCCCAGTTTAGCCACTCCCATTTTCCAATCAGCCTTAGAACAGGTGCAAACCCCCTGGGGCATGAGTTGGGCAGTCGTACTAGCCAATTGTTTGCTGGGAATTGGTTTATGGGCGATACAAAAATCGGATTACCATTGGTGGGCATTAGGGGGGGCTTTATTGAGTACAATTTTAGTGGATAGTCTCTTTTGGTTTGCGGCCTGTTTGGCGTAAATCGATACAATGTAATAGGCTATCAGTCCTCGATTGTTATTTTGTTCCCACCGGATTAAACCTCTGTGGATAATCTCGCCAACACACCTCATCTATTGCTGCATACTGCTCAAGGTAAACGCTACTTTCCTTTAGCGGGAAAAAACTATTGGACGATTGGACGAGGTAGAGATAACGATTTTGCCATTGGAGACCACTGTATTTCCCGAAATCATGCTATTTTGCAATCCACAGAAACGGGAGATTTTCTGTTAATTGATTTAGGCAGTCGCAATGGAACCTTTGTCAACGATCGCCGTGTTAGTATTCCTGTTACCCTAAAAAGTGGAGATAAAGTCACCTTTGGCAAGACCGAACTAGATTTTTACGGGCCAGTACGTAATGAAAACGATATTACCCCTCCAGAGTTTGCTGATCGGGATACAATTGTGTTACATGAACGTCGCTTAACCTCGGTCATGGTGGTGGACATGAGAAACTTTACCAGCCTAACACGACAACTAGACGAGAAAGTGTTATCCTCCTTGATTGGTAACTGGTTTCGTCAGGCCGGAGATATTATTCGCAATGCCGGCAGTTGGGTCGATAAATACATTGGGGATGCGGTGATGGCCATTTGGTTTCATGGGGAAAACGAAGTCACTAAATCAGACGTGATCCAAATTTTCCAAGCGGTTCGCGATCTCAATCACATGACCAAACAACTCAGCCAACAATATCCCGTTCCCTTTGAATTAAAGATTGGTGCCGGCATTAATACAGGGTATTCGATGGTGGGTAATACCGGCAGTGGCGATCACCCCGATTATACTGCCATTGGAGATACGGTGAACGCTGCCTTTCGCTTAGAGTCTGCCACCAAGGAGTTAGGGTTGGACGTGGCCATAGGAGAAGAAACCTATCTCTATTCGGTCGAACTAAAGAGCATTGAGACACTATTCTCTCAATATACCCTTAAACTTAAAGGTTATGAGCAACCGACTCTTACTTATGGAGTGACTTTTAAAGATTTAGAAAATCTTTTACAGATTAATCCAGTTGAAAATTCACTTTGACAGAAGCTTTATAGTTATTTAATGATCTGCCTCAAAAAAATATGTTACCTTCCATAGAAAGGTTTTGATGAGACTTCCAGTATGACATTTTTCAGCTATCAACAAACTTATTGAGTTCTTTTTCAGATCAGGGTTTCTGGGACTAATGTAGGTATTAGGGCTATAGTCTAACATTCAAAAACTTTCTCTTTCACTGGTATGAGGACTGCTATGGAAAAACGGAAAACTTAAAATGTTACTAATCATACTTAATTGCCTAGATAATTCAGATATACTAAGAGGCAACCACTTTAAAAAAATCCTTTAAAACTATTAACTTACGAATGAAGGCTAAGTCTTAGGAATCATCCATTAAAGTCCTCAAACAAGCTAATTAATCAGTAAGTTTAATTGATACTATTAATATTTTTTATACCTTTACCATGAAAGCAAAATCCATGAGTAGTATTCCTAGATTTAATTGGTCTGCTAATCAGAATATTCAGTCAGAGGTTGTTGTTAAAACAATCAATGCAGTGGAGGAAACCCGTGAAGCCTTACAACTGCTACAAGCCCGTAAAGTTGTGATCCTAGTCTTGGAGCAACTCAGTCAAGATAAAGCCCAACGGGTGGTAGATTGGATGGCAGGAGGGACTTGTGCTATTGATGGCCAAACCTTTTGGATTAGTGAAAAAACATTTATGTTTGTTCCTAACCAAGTTGAGATCAAATCTCAACGGCCTGCCCCCACGTCCGCCTCACCTTGCCTAGATGATATCTCAAAAGGGGTGATTTCATAGCCAATCTGCTTATTATTGTAGAGCAAAATTCTTTCTCCCTCTGCTTTCCCTGCCTTCTTAATATGATCATCTATCAGAAATATAGTCATAATTTTTATTATTAGAAGCCCCAACTAAAATCTTTGATTCAGTTGGGGTAGTTAGCCAATTAAATCTGTAGCCAATGACTTACAGCACCAGGAACAGGTAGTAAAATTATGATTAAGAGAGCCAAAGAAAATAAACCCAGAAAGTCCCGTTTATCATCCAATTCTGTGACATCATTAAGGGCTGGTTGAGCGGTAATCGGCATTAAAAATAATAAAATCGCCCAAATTAAAAATTCAGGTCGAATCATCGCTAAAACTAACATAAAAATGCGCGTTAATTGACCAACAATCATGGCCGTTTTTTGTCCAAACATGGCATGGACAATATGGCCGCCATCTAACTGTCCCACCGGCATTAAATTTAAAGCCGTAATAATTAAACCGAGATAACCTGCCACGGCCAAAGGGTGAAGATGGAGAGCTTTGCCCGCAACAAAACCACTGCCTAAAACTAACTTAACCAATACAGCAAATAAGAAAGAAAAGCGAGGATCAAGAGCCTCAATATTGAGTAGAGAAGCATTTTCAGCCGTAGGCATCGGCACAATTTCCGATAGAGAAATTCCCCATAAGAGAATAGGAAGAGTCATCAGAAACCCCCCCAACGGACCCGCCACCGCTACATCAAATAAAGCGCGACGATGGGGCATCGGGGCTTTCATTTGAATAAACGCACCAAAGGTTCCCAAGAAGAAAGGAATCGGAATAAAATAAGGCAATGTGGTCGCCACTTTATAGCGAACAGCCGTTAAATAATGGCTCAATTCGTGAACCCCTAAAATAGCAATTAATCCTAGGCTATAGGGCAATCCTTGTAATAAGACCTTTGGGTCGTTGTTGAGCAATTCTTTGGATACACCGGCCATATCAATCGTGCCAACAACGGTGGTAGTTAATAAAGTGAGTAATAATAAGCCTAGGGCAAACAAAGGCCGTTTTAACTTGGCATCAGATTCGTTTTGTTTAACTTCCCCTTTTGACCAGGGGTTAGGGACCAGCGCAAAAAAGGGCTTTCCTTGTAATCCTTCTTGAAAGAGAATGAGAAAGCGATCGCCGAATACTTGTTCGATATTGTTTTTGATAGATTTATAGGCTTTTTCTGGGGCTGTGCGTAATTTTCCTCGACAGAGAATGGCTTGAGGGCGATAATCTAGATTCTGTAGATAGTAGACTCCCCAAGGAAAACAATCTCGTAAGGATTTCTCTTCCGTCGCTGTGATGGGACGAGCATTTTGAGTTTCTTGAGTGGATTTTTCTAAGTTTTCTAGGTCTTGAAGTTCTAAGGACGAGTTTTCGATGGTTTCCTTAGATTGCTCCGAGGGAGAAATACGTCCCAGTCGAATCAACCAGACGTAAAGGATAAAACATATCAGGAGAGGAGTGATGATCCAAATAAAGGGAATGGCCTCATCCTCCCCATTAATGGTGTACCAAATCGTCCAAACCATGGCCGGCATCATCATCACTAGCCAAATAATCCAGATGGGAGTACGAGTGATGGGAGCCACACTTTTTCGGGCGAGATAGTATGTTATTGCACCTAAAACAAATAATAGTAACCACATATTGATAGTTGAACGTGTGTTAGGGATGATTTTTCCTTGGGATAATGAACCAATTAAGGAATAATACAGGGATAGCCCCTATTTTCTATTGTAGAGAAGTTGTCAACATAAATGAATTTGTACACCGTTAAAAGTCCTAAACCTCCCCGCTTATTATTGGACGGACTCTTTGCCTTCTCTCCCAATCGAGAAATTTTAGGAGGAACTGCTTATTTCATTGTAGAAAAGTCTGGCAACATCTTGATAGACTGTCCTCCTTATTGTGATGATTATCTGCGTTTTATCGGGGAACAAGGAGGGGTCAGATGGTTATTTTTAACCCATCGTGGGGGAATGAGTGCTTCTCTTAAATCATGGCAGACGGCTTTGGAATGTGACATCATTATCCAAGAACAAGAAGCCTATCTTTTACCCACCCTTTCCGTGACCTCCTTTGAAAAGGAAATGATCATCAGCGAGACGTTAACCGCTATTTGGACCCCTGGCCATTCTACCGGTTCGGCTTGTTTGTATTGGCAACAACAGGGTGGGGTATTGTTCACCGGACGACATTTATTGCCCGACCAACAGGGCAACCCTGTTCCTCTGAAATTAGAGAAAACCTTTCACTGGGGCCGTCAATTACAGAGTGTGGCTCAACTGTGCGATCGCTTTTCCTCTGAGACGCTCCGTTATATCTGTCCTGGAGCTAACACAGGCTTTTTGCGGGGTAAAGGCTTGATCGATAACGCTTTTCAACGCTTGATACAAAATCAGACTTAGAAAGAGATCATAGTTTCGCTTTTTGTTTGAATTTTTTTAATGTTTTTTGATAAACTGTAATATATAGAAACATTTTACTCATAAAAACGTTAGGAGAGCAGATTCCAATGGCAGGATTTTTTGGATTATTTAGCGGACGTAAGGCAAAATTTGTTGATGAAGCCGATACCACACCGGCTCAACCCCAGAAAAAAGAAGCATTTTTCTTAGATAACGATTCAGCCAAAACCCTTGGAGATACTGAGTTTATGCGTAAACCCATTACCATCAAGCGCACCTTTGCCAAGGGGGGTGAATTGGTTCAAGAAATCTCTTCCTTAGAAAAGAAAAAAGCAGGAAGTAATGCGATGCCTTCTAGCCAAGGTAAGAAAACCGAGACAACCCAAGCAACCACTTCCGTTAACTCAGAACGTCGTCAGGCTGATACTAGCATGGATATGTTCCGTAACATGGCTCGTGGCATGAAAAAATAAAACAACTTAACTTGTTTACCTTGAAGTTAAGACAACCCCATCCTACAATGGATGGGGTTTTAAATTAACTGATGAACATCTAATAAAAAGAAAGAATTTTGCTCATTAACTTGAATAAAAGTCGAACTAATACAACGAATATTATCTTGTGTTAGATAGATGTCTGGTAAAGGAATAAAAGCTGATTTTGCCACACGAAGCATAGAAGGAGGGGAGTCTATGGGTAAACCAACCATTTGCTCATTTTCAACGTTAATAATTAGTAAAAAACGAGTTTGATCCCTGTCCAGATGAACCGATAGGGTTTCCATACCAAAAATACGACGAGCCACATCGATCACCATTAACTCTTGACCTTGATAATGAGTTAAACCTATGCCTTTGCCTTGAGGATCACCATAAATTTGACCTAACGGGACAACTTTTTGAATTTTATTGATAGGTAGAGCAAACCATTCCTTACCTAAAAGAAACGTAATCATTTGTTGAGTATTTTCCTTAGTTTTGGCTCTTAAAGTGCGAGAGCGACGATGAGAATCAATAGTCATAATAAAGAATTATCAAAATTAATTAAGGTTCAATTAACTGTTTAATCGTGGTTAATAAATCGGTTTCTTTAAACGGCTTAGAAAAATAAGCAGAAGCCCCTAAATTCATCGCAAGTTGACGGTGTTTATCCCCACTGCGAGACGTTAACATCACCACAGGTAATTGTTGCAACACGACATCAGATTGGAGATGAGATAAGAAACCATAACCATCCAGACGGGGCATTTCAATATCGCTCACTACTAACTGAACCGTCGCGTTTAAACCCCCTTGCAACTTTTCGAGGGCATCTTGACCATCTTTAGCCTGTTCGACCCGATAACCCGCTTTTTCTAAGGTTAAAGCCAAGAAACGACGCACATTAATCGAATCATCCACAACCATGATCGTTCTAACCTCATTCTCGGTAAAGAGGGTTTCTAACTCCGTAATGGTGGGGGCAAGCTTGGCAGTCGAAGCAGCATTATTCAACGATTCCAATAACCCCATCACATCCACCAACGGAACCACTCGACCATCCCCCAAAATCGTACAACCACTAAACCCTCGGGGCAGTCCGATATTGCCCTGTACCTGTCGAATGGCCACTTCTTGTTCTCCCCAGTAGCGCTCAAGGGGTACCCCCACATAATCATTGCCATGAGCGATGATTAAAGCCGTTCGTTGATTAATGACCGAAGTTCCCTCTGTGGGAATGATCTGAGGCGATCGCGACAAATCAAGCCCTTGTTTTAAATTAATCAGAGGAACCAGATATCCATCCCAGTTCAGCACCTCTTTTGCCACACCCTTCATCAACCCCTTCGGATCAAGAGGAATGATCTCTTCAACAGCCGTATGGGGAAAAGCCAATAACATCCCCGCGCTTTCTACCAACAAAACCCGAACCATTGACAGGGTAAAAGGAACGGTAATGGTAAAAGTGGTCCCCTGTTGGGGTTGGGTCTGAACATGAATATCCCCTTGAATGTCACGTAAATTGGTGCGAACGATATCCATGCCCACACCGCGGCCCGATAAGTCCGTGACTTCCGTCGCCGTACTAAACCCAGGTTCAAAAATCAAATCTAATAAATCTTGAGCAGTGGCCTGTTGGAGATCAGCCGCTTGCAGTCCCATTGCCAACGCTTTGTGACGAATTTTTTCCAAATCAATTCCCGCCCCATCATCTTGCACGGTAATCACGGTTTTATTACCCCGATAAGCGGCGGTAATATAAATGGTTCCTATGGGGGGTTTTCCCTGGGCTTGACGGACTTCTGGGGGTTCAATGCCGTGGTCAAAGGCGTTACGGAATAGATGTAACAACGGCTCATTTAAGGCTTCTAACACCGCTCGGTCTAATAAGGTTTCACCCCCCTTAATCTTCAAATTAACCTGTTTACCGTACTGTATCTCCATTTCTCGTAATCCTCTGGGAAACCGCCCCACCACCTCAGAAATAGGACGCATACGTAGTTGAGTGATGGTATTGTGCATCAGTTGAGAGGTGCGGGAAAAATTCCGTGAAGAACTTTCTGTCTCTCCTAAATTGAGTTGTAGATCACTGGTCACTTCTTGCAGTTGAACAATAGTATCCATCATCTCTTGGGAAAGAAGATGAACCTCACCATAACGATCCATTTCCAAAGAATCGAACGTTTCTAAGACGGTAGGGATGGGTGCTGTGTCTGTACTGTTGACCCTCCGTTTACCCTGTGTAATGCCGTGATCATAGTGATGGCGTAACCGTTGGTTGGATTGTTCTAGGGTTTGGAGGCGATCGCTTAACAGGTCAATCAGACGACGGAAGCGTTGGATCTGTAAATTCAACCCATTCCGTTCAATGGTTAACTCCCCAAATTGATCACTGAGGGTTTCTAATTGTTGAACAGGGACTCGAATGGTATTGGGTTCGGGGTTATCTTGGGTTGGTTGAGACTGGGAAGTAGAGGGGGTAATAATAAACTTTTCCGGCGGTGGAGGGGTTACCTCATTCAAACTGGCTAAAAAGTCTTGAGCGTCTTGAGCAAACTCCTGAGTGCTGACATCGGACTTCAAGGCATTTGAGTCCATAATCAGTTCACTGGGTTCCCCTTGTTGCTGCAATTCTAAGGCTGCATTGACCTCCAGGGATGTATCAGCCAACTGGGTGAGGTCTTCTGATAACTCTAAGTTGGAAGGAATATCAAACGATAAAGGAGAATCATCTAGCTCTAATGCTTCAAAGCTATCCTCCCCAGTCTCCGTGTCTGTGCTTGCTCTCAAACAAGAGAGATTAAGGGCTGTGGGGAGCATTTCCTGTTGTCCAGTCAGCACCATGGCCTGCGATCGCCGCCAGGCTTCTAGGGCGAGATTGGCCACAGTGGGCATGGCTTCGGGATAGGTTTCTATGCCTTGAATAATGGATTGACAGAGGGCAGAAAAGGCGTTTAACTCCAACATTTGCCCTAACCCTTCTAATTCTTGGGCTGCAATCAAAAATTCTGCCTGTAAACAAGGTTGTTGAGGATCATTAAACACGGATTCTAACCGTTGTAAGCACCCTTCCACTTCCGATTCAAACATCAGTGATACCATGTCTTGCTCTGCGTCTTCTGAAAGAAGGGTCACCGCATCTTCTGGTTGGGGGTCACCCAATCGTTCATACAGAGCATCCATCAGAGGAGTAACCTGTGTTTCAAGCCAAGCGGGGTCAATTTCAATCCCTTGACGGTTCCATTGGACAATTTCTTGTAAACGGTCTACACTGCTCAAAAATAGCCCTTCTAGCTGTTCATCAATGGTCTGACTTCCCCCTGCTTTCAGGACTTTAAAAAAATCTTCTAAACGATGAGCCAGGGTTGAAAGGGTGGAAAAGCCCATCATGGCCGCCCCACCTTTAATGGAATGGGCAGCCCTTAACAGGCCATCGATGGTTGAACGATTAAGGCCATGAGTGCCTGCCCCTAGTAACCCTGATTCTAGCTGGTGTAAATAGTCTTGCGCTTCGGTCAGAAATTGTAGCCGAATTTGTTGTTCTTTATCTTGTGTCATGATGTCTCTCGTGGCGGTTATGGCTATCTTTGAGCAGTGGTTGAAGGAAGCAGGAGGCAGGAGGCAGGAATTCAGCGTTAATATCTGTCACCCCACACTCCCCAGACTTAACTCAGCTTGAAGGTATCAACAGATTCTTGTAATTGATTGGCAATTTGGGCGGTTTTTTGTAAGGAATGGGACACCTCAATGGAGGAATAAGAGGTTTTTTGAGAGACTTGAGCCACTTGTTCCATTAATTGAGTCACCGATTTCGAGGTATCTGCTTGAGAAACCGTTGTTTGAGAAATGGACTGCAGGAGTTCATCGATGTGACGAGAAACGGCCACAATGCCCTGTAAACTTTCTTTGGTACTTTCAGCTAAATGGGTTCCTTCTACCACTTGGGCCGTCCCCACTTCCATCGCTTCGACAACGGCAGTGGTTTCCCGTTGAATGGTTTCGACAATTGCCTCAATTTCTTTGGTAGCATCGGCTGACTGGGCTGCTAACTGTCCCACTTCTTCTGCTACCACCGCAAAACCCCGTCCTTCTTCTCCGGCGCGGGCTGCTTCAATACTGGCGTTAATGGCGAGTAAGTTGGTTTGTAGGGCGATTTGGTTAATGAGGGAAATGACTTTAGAAATTTGTTGGGAAGATTCCCCTAACCGTTTCACTTTCTTGGTGGTTTCGGCTACGGTATCTCGTAACTGGAGAATACTATTAACCGTATTATCCATGGCATCTCCACTGATTTGAGCCGTCTGGGAAGATTCCCTGGCTGCTTGGGCTGCTGCTTGAGCATTGGCGGAGACTTGTTGAATGGATTGGGCCATGGCTTCAACGGAGTTTAACACCTGTTGAATTTGTTGGGCCTGTCGTTGGGATTGTTGGGCTAATTCTTGGATGGATTCTTCATCTCCACTCAAGGAGACGTTGACTTGCTGAGTGGTTTGTTTCACCTGGGTAACAATGTCCCGTAAACTTTCGATAATGGCGTTGAAAAAGTCGGCCACAATCCCAATATGTCCCTCAGAAATTTCAGCCCTAACGGTTAAGTTTCCTTTGGTGGCCTCTTCAATATCACTGAGCAATCGCATTAATTCCTTTTGCAGATGTTGTTGTTGTTGTCGCTCTTGTTCGACAATTAATTGTTGTTGTTGGCTTTCTTGTTGAGCTTCCAATCGCTGACGGGTGGCTTCTTCTTGTTCAATTAATAGGGTTTGAATTTGTTCTACCATCTCATTGATACTAGACCCTAAGATAGCAATTTCATCGTTTCCTTTAATCTCAATACGAGTATTTAATTCTCCATCGCCAATTTTTTCAACCGCTTGGGCTGCTTCAATAATCGGTTGTGTGACGCGGTTGGCTAAATAGGCAGCTAAGACAGCAACCCCTAATGCTGTCAGTAAGGTTCCTAGGGCAAAGGTTAATAATAGATACCGTTGGGGAGCAAAGGCGGTACTGACTTTATCGGCGACGAGAATACTCCAGTTTTGGGTCGGTAAACCTTCAACATTTTGCAACGGGGCATAAGCGACGATATATTTTTCTTGGTTGATGGCATTGATATCAAAGGTAACATCGGTTTTTTGATTGGTTTGTAATTCTGTAAAAGCGGGGAAAAATTGTTGAATATCTTGATCAATTTCTTGGGGATTTTCAGAGACAAAAACTTTATTTTCTTGATCGGTTACTAAATATTTGGGTTCGTCTTGCTCTCCAATTTCTTGAGAACGATTTTGAATACTTGAGCGAATTAGGTTATCAATGTAACTGGCATCCGTTCTGGTTCTAATTACATAAAGAAGTTCTCCTGTTTTTTGATTAAAGACGGGAGCAGCAACAAAAAATGAAGATAAAAAGGTTGCTTTTGATACTCTGAGTGGATTAATAACAGGCTCTTTGGTTTTAACAACGTCTTGCCAATAATCAATTTCACTGTAATTGGGGATGGTGGCTTTTTTGTCTGGGTTTCTCGCTTCTAGAAGGGTATCTGCTGTTTTAGCATCGATAACAACAATACTGTTCACCCCATCTTTGAGGAATTTTTCTAGGGCTTGCTCTTTTTCTTGTTTGGTCAGTGTTTGGTAAAGTTCAGGATTGGTTAAAATGGAAAGTTGGGATAACTCAATGACTTTTTGATAATTATTTTTCGCAAATTGGGTGAGATCATTACTAACCGTTATGGCTCTGGTTTTTTGATACTTAAATTCTTGTTTACTTAGGGATCTTTCAGTAACATAATAATTGATTCCCCCAATGGCTAAGATAGGAACAATTCCAACTGCTACAGCCAATAAAGTCGCTTTAGTTTTAAGGTTAAATCTTTTGAAAAAGTTCAGATTTTTACTATTTTTCGATGGTTGAGGTGGAATTTTTGAGGTGTTATGGGGACTGGGTTGATACTCATTAACGGAGGAATATCCACTAATAATTATTTTCTCGTTTTTGGATTGATTTTCAACCAATTGATTGTCATCATAATCAACTCCATTCGTTTCTTGATTTTGCTGGCTGTCCATATAAAGTATCCTTGAAATTAAGATGTTAATATTGATAGCAGAACTCCCTTTCTATCACGGAGAACCTAAGAACTTTAGGGTTTAATTCTTAACCAAAAAGTCTTGAGTCATTCTCCCTAGAAATAATGAGTAATAGACAATATTTGCATACTGATCCGCTATGTATACTATGCCCAAATCTTGACTTAAAATAACCATTTAACTTAAAGGATCATTGCATCTTGAAATTAGAGTCTTTGTTGTAAAATGGGGGCATCTAAAATCGCGTCAGGGTCCAAAATTAGAAAAATTTGTCGGTCTTGAGGAAGACAACCCTGTAAATAAGGGGTTAAACTGGGTTGAATATTGTTCAAAGGAGATTGTATTTTTTCTTGAGGAAAACGAATCACTCCCACCACTTTTTCAACGGCTAAAGCTAGGGCTTTTTTCCCTGAGTGAATAATAGCAATAGGATATTCTTGACTCTCTAATTTAAGTGAGGATAAATTGAGTAATTTTCCTAAGTCTACTACCCAAAAAATATGACTGCGTTGATTTAATAAACCTAAAAAAACAGGGGGCATATTAGGCATAAATGTTAAACGACTAGCAGGAAAAATTAATACTTCTTTTGTCGTTACCATGGGCAATAACAGTTGAATTTCACTGTCGATTTGTAGTTGAAGATAGGGATCACCAATTACTTTTTTGCCAGTTACTTTTTGAGTTTCTATCATAAAAAGAGTAAGGCTATTTTTTGATACTTTTTAACTTTATTTGAATGAATAATTAACAATTTTTAGAAGAGATTATTATTAATTATTCATTATCAATCTTTGATTATTCAACGGATCGAATAGCGCGAACTAATTGCTCTTTACTGAAAGGTTTAGTAACATAAACATTAGCCCCTTGTTTCATAGCCCACATTCGATCTAAATCTTGATTTTTTGAAGTACAAACAACAATAGGTAAATTTTCAGTCTCGGGATTTTTACGAATACTACGACATAATTCTAAGCCATTCATACCGGGCATGACTAAATCAGTAATAATCACATTGGGTTGGTGTTGATGAATTTTTCTTAGAGCTTCTTTCGCATCAGTGGTAGCAATAACAGTGTAACCACTATCTTGTAGATACTGACGAATTAACTCCATTTCAGATACTGTGTCTTCTACGACTAAAACTTTAGACATTGGTAAATACCCTCAAAAAAATCGTGTATATTGATGACTCAAACAAGTTTCTTAGTCTTAGAGTTCCCATAATTCTTGGAAAAAGTGACATCGGCCTCCTCAAACAAAAATGATGCAACTTTAACCTAAATAACGAAATACCCTTTCTAATAAATCTGATTGAGTAAAGGGTTTCGTTAAGTAATCTGAAGCTCCTGCAACCCTGGCTTTAGCACGATCAATTAACCCACGATTTCCTGTTACCATAATAATAGGCGTTGTCTTAAATAAGTGATGATTTCTAATCAGTTGACAGAGACGGTAACCATCAATTCCAGGCATTCCTACATCCAATAAAATAATATCAGGTTTCAATCGGATTATCTGTAATAAGGCTTTTTTTGAATCATCTATGGCATGAATCATTAAATTTTCTTGCTCAAGAAAACGATTGATTTCGTTTAAAATGGTTGGACTATCATCGATACAGACTACTTTATATTGCTGAGTTTTATTATCAGAGATCGTACTATCACTTAATCGTTTAATCTCATCATTCTCATTATGTTGATGAGATTTTATATGATCTACCACGTGAGGTAGTTTATCAAAAGGAGCTTGAGGAGGATTAATAACAATATTGTTACTTTGGATAAATTTATAAATATATTGAGCAATTTTTAGCTCATCTTGATTGGTTAAGACGGCTAATTGCCGAAAATTAAACCCCCTTAACAGTTTACTAAATTTTTTGATTTCTTCAGGAGATAATTGACTGCTATTTTTATTTTTAGTGAAAAAATAAGGTCTTTGTTCCGGAGAACTAATCAAGGGATATAAGGCTTGCCAACCCTGTATTCTTTGTTGACATTTAATGATATAATATCGGAAAACAAATGTCATTAATGGTTTGCAAGATTCACAATTATTGATAAATTCATAGTCACCGTCAGTTAATAATAAAAATAATTCTAGAATTTCTTGATTTAATGATTTAATCAGTTGCGCTGCTTCTGATGGTTGTAAATAGTTTTCTTGCAGTAACCAACGAATTGCTTGATATTCAAGGGGTAGATCATTAGGATTTTGAATTTTTTGTTGAAAATTTAATCTTGCTTGATTTCGTACCCCTGCGGTTAGGGAAGGAACGCTATAACTTAACCGTCGTAAATGTCTTTCTAATCGTTCAAAACAATCCAGGGAATGACTTCCATATACTAATTCTCCTTGATCGATATAAATTCGCCATGTTACCGAGTTATGATTAACCACTAAACATCCAGTCTCTTTCCCTTGGTTAATTTTCTCTAATATACTCATGGGAGAAAATTGGGGTAACTCTTTAACTGAAGATACAGAGATGGTTTGATAATTTTTAACATTCATAATAATTAATGATTTAACAAAAAAAACTAACTTGTTTATTAAATCACAATAATTTCCAAGGGATTTCCCTGTGATTGATTGTAATTTAGCAAGATTCAATGAAAATCGTGTAGATTATTTTAATCTTACTGTGTTTGATTGACAAAAACTTCCGTATTTGCCCTGACATTTTTGTAGTTTTCTTTAGGTGACTGTATCAACTTCATCTTAACTTTAAAAACTATCCTTTCTCCCTCTGCTCCCTCTGCAACCCCTTGCCACACTCCCTCCATGATTAATCTATGATTGAGGATGTACCGTGTACGCCGGTTAATTTATTGCTCGAAATTCATCCCACGCCAAAATATAGTTATTTTTATAGTATCTATGGCGTGGGGCTTCTTTCGAGATTTAAGCTAAAAATAGTTGTCAAAAAACGCAACAGATGTATGGTAAATAAAGGGACACCCCTGCATAACACGAATTCAATAGGAAAGGAAACCTTATGGCAAAACAGTTAAAACTCGTAGGAACCGGTGAAATTATGCCCACAGCGTTACACGCAGAGATGCAGCGTTCCTATCTTGAGTATGCCATGAGTGTCATTGTGGGACGGGCTTTACCAGATGTGAGGGATGGACTCAAACCGGTTCACCGTCGCATTCTCTACGCCATGCACGAGTTAGGGTTAACCCCCGATCGCCCTTTCCGTAAATGCGCCCGTGTGGTGGGGGATGTGTTGGGTAAATATCACCCCCACGGAGACCAAGCGGTGTATGATGCCTTGGTGCGGATGGTGCAGGATTTTTCCAGTCGTTATCCCCTCTTAGCCGGCCACGGTAACTTTGGCTCGGTGGATAATGATCCTCCGGCAGCCATGCGTTACACAGAAACCCGACTCTCTCCCATCGCCGATCAAGCCATGTTGACAGAGATTAGCGAGGCGATCGTCGATTTCAGCAGGAATTTCGATAATTCTCAACAAGAACCGGTGGTGTTACCGGCCCAACTGCCCAATTTACTGCTCAATGGTTGTACAGGAATCGCGGTGGGAATGGCCACCAATATCCCGCCCCATAATTTAGGGGAATTGGTGGATGGATTGATTGCCTTAATCGATAATCCTGAGTTATCGGACGAAAAATTACGAAAAATTATCCCTGGCCCTGATTTTCCCACTGGAGGCGAAATTATCCCAACTCAGGGCATTGAAGATGCTTATCGTCACGGAAAAGGCATTATTCCAGTGCGTGGCGTGGTTCGCATTGAACGCATGGATGTGGGTAAAAAACGCCGTAAGGAAAGAACGGCCATCATTGTCACAGAATTACCCTATCAGGTGAATAAGTCCGCTTGGATCGAAAAAATTGCCGATTTAGTTAACAATGGTAGGCTAGAGGGCATTGCTGATATTCGCGATGAAAGCGATCGCACGGGAATGCGGGTGGTGATCGAGTTAAAACGGGATGCTGTGGGGAAAACAGTGCTGAGGGAATTGTATAAAAAAACAGCCCTACAACAAAATTTTGGGGCGATTATGTTAGCCTTGGTGGATAATCAACCTCGTCAATTATCCCTGCGTCAATTATTAGAAGAATTCCTAAAATTTCGAGAACATACCTTAACCCGTCAATACAATCATGAGCTAGAACAATGCCAAAATCGATTACATCTTTTGGAAGGATTATTAATTGCTTTAAATAATTTAGATCGCATGATCGATATTTTACGTCATGCGGCTGATGGTACTACGGCTAAAGTCCAATTTCAACAAGAATTAAATTTGAGTGAAGCGCAAGCGAATGGCATTTTAGCTATGCCGATGCGTCGTATAACTGGGTTAGAACGACAAAAATTACAGACAGAATACGATGAGTTGGCAGAGAGAATCAAGGCGTTAGAAACCCTATTAAATAACCGTCCCGAATTTTTAAAAGTTTTGAAGAAAGAACTGCGCTCCCTTAAACGTAAATACGGGGATGAAAGACGGACTCGGATTATTCATCCCACTGCTCAAAGAACGCCTTCTCAAACAACAAAAAAATCTCAAAAATCAAGCAGTCATCAAGATAAAAAAACTTCAAAAGTAAAAGAAGAATTAGAAACTATTAGTCAACCTTTTAGCCTGTTTACACCTCAAAAACCTCCGAAAAATGCTATCTTAGAAATGACCTATCAAGGAACGATTTGCTGGCGATTACCTGACCAAAAAATTTCCGATAATTATAAGTTGATTTATAGCGAACCAATTAAAGAAAGGGAACAGTTTATAGTTGTTACTGATATTGGTAAGGCTTATCCTGTCAATGTTGCAGATGTTCCTCCTGTCGATATTCAACCTATTTCTTTACTGAGTTTATTACCCAAAAGCGCACAACGAGATAGTAAAAAAGTTGTCTCTCTTTTCTTCTTATCAGATAACCCAGAAAATCAGGATCTATTGTTACTGACCAATCAAGGAAAAATCAAACGGATTCAATTATCAGAATTGGACGGTTTGACTAATCGAGGTCTAGTGTTAATTAAACTCAAAGATAAAGACGCTCTGGAGTTTATTGCTACCACCAAAGAAGGAGAAGAAGTTGCGATCGCTATGTCTAGTGGTCGGGTGTTACGGTTTCCTGTTGTTGATGAAGTTATTCCTACTATGGGTCGTAATGCTCAAGGAAATCAAGCCCTAAAATTACGTTATGGAGAAACTATTGTCGGTGCTGTCACTCTCGATAACAATAAGACAGTTTTATTAGTGTCTAAATTAGGCTATGGTAAGCGATTAAATATTACAGGGTTACGGATGACAAAATTAGGAGATATTGGCACACAAGCCCTACAATTTACCCATAAAAATGATAGTTTATTGGGGATGATTAAGGTAGATGAGTCTCAAGAAGTGACCTTATTAACCAATCAAAATAAAACCCTCAAGATAGTAGCCAAAGGGGTTAAAATTTGGGGAAAAGATGGTCAAGGCGATCGCCTAGTTAAATTATCCACTCAAGAAGTGATTACTTATGTGGTTTAAGGTCAGCTATGGGTTGAACTGGGGCAACTAAACCTCAGTCAGCTTAGCTATAATAATAGTAGATGGGTTATGGAAAAATAACCTAGGTTTTCCTTACTTTTTTGAGGAGGAAATTAACGATGTCAGACCATCCTGATAACTACGTTGCCATCTTGTTTCATTATTTCTTCTATTTAATTTTAGTGGGACTGCTCACTTTTAGCCTCACCTACTTGCTTAATCACAATGAGAAAGATGGCGTAAAAAGTAACCTAGAAAAAACAAGCAGTTTTATCCTGAAGCAAGCAGAAAATGCCCCTTGACATCCTCACCGCCCTAAAAGTGCGATGATTCCTAAACCTCACGATCTAGGTTTCTGTTTCTTAGCAGTTGCCTTGCGAGACTTGCTCTGTTCAGGTCTTACACTCGCTCCACAGACTGACACCGCTTGCCCTGCGGCCAAAATGTTGCGACTAGCATTAATGTCGCGGTCATGGTTAGTTCCACATTGAGGACATTCCCACTCACGAACATTTAACGGTAATTTATCGATTATGTAACCACAATTTCCACAGCGTTTGCTACTAGGAAAATAGCGGTCAACCTTAATTAATTCTTTCCCGTACCATTCACATTTATATTCTAGTTGTCGGTTAAACTCTCCCCAACTAGCATCACTAATTAATCTAGCTAATTTACGATTCTTAACCATATTTCTAATGGCTAAGTCTTCAATGGCAATTAGATCATTCTCTCTAACGAGTTTAGTGGTTAACTTGTGAAGGAAATCAGCGCGAGCGTCTTTAATTTGAGCGTAGACTTTAGCTACTTTTAAGCAAGCCTTATATCGGTTATTTGAGCCTTTGGTTTTCCGACTCAAAGCCTTTTGCTTTTTTCTTAGCTTTTTGTACAAGCGTTTAAACTGTTTAGGATTAGCTAGTTTATCTCCGTTGCTGGTGGTGATTAAGCTAGTAATTCCTACATCAATACCTATATTTTTCCCTGTTTTTAGTAATGGTTTGATGCTTGAATCTTTAACCAAAATTGAGACAAACCAACGTCCTGATGGGTCTAGTTTAATTGTTACTGTAGATGGGGAACAATCTTGCGGTAAAAAGCGACTCCAGACTATATTCAGAGGCTCCTTACACTTAGCTAAAAATAGCTTACCATCTTTCCATTTAAAAGCTGACTTGGTAAATTCTGCGCTTCCTCCATTCCTCTTTTTCTTAAAGTTAGGATACTTTGCTCGTTTAGCCCAAAAGTTGGTAAAAGCTGTTTGAAGATGTCTTAAACATTGCTGTAATGGAACACAGCTAACCTCGTTAAGAAAATCTAACTCTTCAAGCTTTTTCCACTCAGTTAACAAGCTTGATGTTTGAGTGTAACCTATTCTTTCTTGTGTTTCATACCAACCCTCAGTGCGTACCCGTAATGCCTTGTTATACACTAAGCGCACACACCCTATTGTCCGTCGCAAGAGATTTTCTTGCTTGGTGGTTGGGTAAAAGCGAAATTTATAGGTACGTTCTCTCATACCTCACATTTTAACACATCTTTTGTAAGTATGTTAGACTAAAATAGTAAAGCCGTCCTGCGCTCCTCTAAAGGACGGGGTTTCAGACCCAAAATTTTCGATGACAAATACAGCAAAAACCATTAAAGACGCGGCCAAAGGAAGCCTCTTGGGGGCTTGTGTTGGAGATGCTGCCGGTGCCGTGTTGGAGTTTATGGGAGGGAACCCTAATCTCTCGCAAGTTAACCGTGCGATGACCATGCCAGGGGGCGGAATGATGGGGGTTGCTTCGGGCCAAATAACAGACGATGGGGAATTAACCCTCTGTTTGGCTCAAGCTTTAGCCAACAGTTCTACCTTTCCCCTAGAAGCCATTGCTCAAAACTATAACCGATGGATTAATTCTGACCCGTTTGATGTGGGTTTGACCACCATAAGTTCCCTAGGATGCCCTAAAACGGAACAAGAATTGAAGAAAAAAGGGTATGCTGGGGTGATGAGGGCAGCAGCGCAGAATAACTGCTTGAGTTCCAAAGCAAATGGTAGTTTGATGCGGATAACCCCGTTGGGAATTTGGGGATACAAATTTGATGACGAGCAATTAGGGACGTTTGCTCAACTGGATTCTCAACTGTCTCATCCTAACAAGAGTTGCTTACAGGCAGTTGCTTGTTATGTGATTGCCATTGCCAGTTTGATGCGAAATCTTGGCGATCGCGAACAGGCGTTTGCGCGGGCTAAACAATGGGCAAACGCTAATGCGAATCGAGAAGTTAAAGGTTGGTTAAAGGATGCCCAAAACAATGTGAATGTACCTTATCATCCTCATATTGGCTTTATTAAAATCGCCTTTACCCACGCTTTCCGTCATTTATGGTTGGGGACAAACTATGTTGACGCGATCGCTGAAACATTGCTAGGAGGCGGTGATACGGATACCAATGCTTGTATTGTGGGGGGTTTGATTGGGGCTGTTTATGGGGCAGAAGGGATTCCTGCCATGATGCAGCAACCTGTCTTAAACTGTCACACAGCCAGTGGTATTCCTCGGCCACTCTTTCTACATCCTAACCAAATCCCCGATTTAGTGGAAGGATTAATTGCTGTTTAACTTGGTTATTTTTTTAAAGAAAAATTTGATGAAATCTTCTTATTGGCCCATTGAACAGTTACCTGGATTAAACAAAGCAGACCAAAAACAGTTAAAGTCTTTAGGCATTAATAATAGTCAAGATTTGCTCAAGGTAACTCAAACAAAAGCCCATAAACAACAATTAGCTAATCAATTAAAGTGTCAACTCCAATTAATTAATAAATGGGTAGCTTTGTCTGATTTAGCTAGGATTCCCAGTGTGGGATACGATTATTGTGGGCTTATTTTACATTCAGGGATTATATCGGTGAACCAGTTAGCTGAAACCTCTGTTAGTTCTTTACATCGAAACATTCTTAAGCTACAAGTTGCCACCTTACAACAAAGGAATTTATGTCCTCCCCCTAATGTTGTTCAAACTTGGATTAATGAAGCGAAAATAATGGTTAAGCATTAATCGAATACCTTCATTCCTTACATGATTGAGACTCAACTTTGATATTAATTTGTTTAATCGCTTCACTTAATTGAGGGGACGTTTCCCCCCATTTTGAGATAAATTTAACCATATCCAGTAGGGGAACATCAATAGGAAATACTCTATTATCGGGAACGACATATAAGTTACCAACCGTAGGAGTAGGGACAGTAGGAACAAAAACGGTGTGCATTCCGTTATCATGTTTTTCAATTAAAAATGCTGGAGATAAAGCTTGATAAGTTTCCCCGATAGATACAAATGCTGCTCCTAACGTTTCTGATTTTTCTAGTTTAGCAACCCGATTGGTTAAACTGCGAATTAGTAAGTAACCTGGAATCTTTTTTAAGATCGGTTCAACAGTTTTTTTAACAATAATAGAATAACGGGTTTTTAAGATGACTCCTGCGATAAAACAAATTAAAATAAAAAGAAACAAAGAAACAGGAACGGCAATGGAATTATTATCAATTCCTAATAAATTGCTAATGGGTTTAAGTAAGACAACAACTAATCCAATGAGTCCTTTTACTGTTTTATTAAAAGCTAAAATTGCTAAATAAGCAGGAAGAACAACTAAAAATCCACCGATGAAAGTGGTACGGATTAATTTAACTAAATTAGACGGGCTTTGTTCTTCGTTTTGTATGGTCATGTTAAGTAAAATTAGAAAATTATATTATCGTGACTTTGAATAATAAAAAGAGCCAAAAACAGGCTCTCTACAGGATTAAAAATTAGCGAGTTTCCTCAAAAACAGACATCAGTTTACTGGCAGGTTTAGCAATACACATTTCTAACACTTGATCTGTTTGATTTGTAATCTTTTCAGTATCTAACATGGTTGTATTATTTCTTCCTAGCATTACCCCATGAAAGAAGACTAAAGTCGAATCTCGTTGATCTCCTTCCATGAGTAGCAAATCTTTACAAGTAATGGTTGCGACATCAAACATTTTTTCGGCTCTAACTTGTGTCGTAGAAACACCAAAACCGAATAACGTAAACAGAATCATTGTTGAAATTGTTCTCTTGTTCATGACAATAATTTCCTCAAATTAAATAACAAAAATTACTGGATTAATTTAGTAGGGAGTTACAGAACCTCTCATACAATCATTAAAGGCAATATCGTACAATTCATCTCGATTTCTTGCTCGTCTAGCACTATTAGAAAGACCTCCTATGACTGCACCAACTTGGGCTGCATCTCTGGCAAAATTGCGATCGCCAAAGATGCTTCCAACAACTCCCGCGCGAATACCACCCCTTGCTGCACCTGAGATTAGTCCACCACCCCGACGTGATTCTCGTCTAGCATAGTCTCTGGCAAACCTTTCACATTCTCCGCGATCTTGAGCCTCAGCAACGTCACCAAGGGGTAAGATAACAGTGAACAGAGTTAAAGTAATACCAGCTACTTTAAAAGCAAGCTTTGTCTGCATTATTGTATTCTCCAATGGACAATTTTATTGTACTCAAGAAGTATTAATAAGCCGTAATCATAATCTTTTTGTAAGCTTCTAGAGATTAACTACTTTTTATCAAAAAATTAAGCAAATTAGAGAGATTTGTTTGATATTCTTACTTGTTTTCTTAAAAAAGTCTTTACCCGATCACGCCAATTTTTATTAGAAATTTAATCGAGAGCGAATTCCAAACACAGCAATAACGTCTTTTTCGGGATTGAGTGCGGGATCAAAAATGACTTGAA
>JASJBX010000061.1 GCA_030066295.1 Crocosphaera sp. | reverse complement strand
AATTTGTTGGGTTTCGTTCCTCTACCCAACCTACAAGAGCGATCGCTAAAATTTTTGGTTTAAAATCACTTCAATAGTCTTATAAAGGGGATCAATTTTTGTTGTGATAATATCCCAAACAATCTTATGATTAACTGTAAAGTAAGCATGAGCAATAATATCCCTTAAGCCAGCAATTTTGCGCCATTCAGTCTCAGGATACTTTTCTCTAATCTCATCAGGAATTTGCTTAGTTGCTTCGCCAATAATTTGCAAATTGTGAACCACTGCATCAAAAGTTTTATTATCCTCAATTAAATCATCATAGTTCATTTGGGCTGTATAATCTTGAATTTTTTGAATACTACTCAAAATATCAGTTAAATAAAGCCTAAGATCCCGAGACATAAACGGTTTCCTTTAAAATCTGTTCTCGAATTAAGGGTTTAATATCTTCTTTGATTACTAAATCAATTTTGCGGTTACATAAATCTTCAAGGAAAAATTTTAAATCCATATAATTATCAAAACTTACATCCCCTTTAAATTCTACCAATAAATCTAGATCACTATTGTGTGTTGCCTCACCTCTAACAAAAGAACCAAAAATGCCTAAACTCTTTACTTGGTATTTTAACTTTAGACTCTCTAGATAGCTTTTCAAAACATCATAGATTTGTTCAAAATCAGATTTGCTTGCTGTCATTTTAATCCCCTAAAACAAGATGATTATAATGTAGACAATAATAGGGTATTTGTTGGGTTTCTTTCCTTAACCTAACCTACAAGGTCAGCGCACCGCAAAGCGTATCTCTTCGAGATCGCACTAACCTAAAAGCTAATCATAGTGACCTCCGATGGCGAAAATATAAACATATTTGTCATCAAATTTGTAAATTAAACGCTCTTTTTGAGAGATTCTTCTTGACCAAAATCCTGATAAATTGTGTTTTAAGGGTTCAGGTTTTCCTGTTCCTTTGGTTGGGTCGTCTCTCAGCATCTCTTTAAGGAGTTTACAAAGATTTTTATGCAAGGTTTTATCTTTTTGCCGCAGTTCTTCGTAAATTTCCCACGTTTTTCCTTCAAATATCAAGGATCTCATTTAATTCTTCTTGATTAGGAGTATAACCTTTATTTTGGGTATGAGTAGCCATAGATTCGCTTATTTGCTGCATTAATTCGCTATTTTGCAAGACAAATAAGGTTTCTTGTTGTTGTTCCCAATCTTTGGCACTAATAATAATAAAATCTTCCCCATTTTGAGCGGTTATTTTAAGGAGAGTATGTTGCTCAATGACTTGCTTAATAAAGTCTTGAATATTATTAGTAAATTGACTAATGGAAATATTATTCATGAGTTTTTCTCATTTTTTTAACTTCAACTAATGAAAATTAATTGAGCTTGTCGTAATTATTTTAATACGAATATAGCATGTTTAGATTAACCGTAGGTTGGATTTCATTTTCTTGGACTACAAGCTTAATGATGTCTTTTTAATAATCTGGCTCGTTTTTTTTGACGTAATTCAGCATCAACTTTAGCTATAGCCTCATCTAAAAATAGGTTATATAATTCCAGTTGATAATTGCTTTGTCTTAATCTTTCAAGACAGCGTTTTTGCGTTTCTTTGTCGGGATCAAATTGCTGTTCACTCATGATAAATTCCAACCTTTTTTAATTTCTTTAATACTGGCATGACAAGCTTCTAAATTGCCTAAGCCATTATCGATAGCTTGATTTAATCAATCTACCATTGAATCTGAGGCAATGGGTTGGGTTTCTAGAATTCTTAAGGTTAAGGTGTTTAGGCGAGAATAGGATTGATTCAGTCTTTCTTTAATGTTTTGTAATTCATCTAGTTCATTAATTGTTCTAGGATTTTCTCCATAAGTTTCAAAAATCATCCACTCTGTTGCACCAGCTATTTCAATTTCTTCTGCTATTTGTCGTAAGAGATTGAAAATACGGGTCAAGGTTTCAGAGGATAATTTTGCCATTGTTATTTATTGGTGATTCATGATTCTATATTAACTCAAATAACATTATTGCCGTAGGTTGAGTTAAACAAAGTGCAACCCAACAGAAGACAGATAACGGCATCAAATAGCCCATAATATTATGATAAGAGGGAATTTGTTGGGTTTCGTTCCTTAACCCAACCTACAAGCGATCGCTAAAACATAGATTAGAATAGATCAGAATATGAACCTGAGCGAACAAGAAAAAGATAAGATTCCGAGATTTTATAAATTAAAATCCAGTCAGGTTCTATATGACAATCTCTGTATCCGTTCCAATTTCCGCTTAAAGCATAATCTTTATATTTTGTTTCCAATTCTTCATTTTCCAGTAATTTTCCAATTACATTTTTAAGTTTATTCATGTCTTTACCCCGTTTTTGTAAACGCTTAATATCTTTTTTAAAACGGGTTTCAAAGATCGGTGATAACATTAAATTCCTAATTTCTCATAAAGGTGTTTTTTGTCTTTACAAATGGTTAGACTTTTTTGTTCTTCTATATTCTTAATCGATTGTTGTGTTTCTTGGTTAAAATCATTGATTGTATAAGTTCCTTCTGCAATTCTCTTTTCTTTTTCAGCTTGTTGCAAAAATTCATCTAAGTGTTTCTGTAAATAGATAGCAAGCATATTTTGTTGTTCTTCAGGAAGTTTTAAAATTTGCTCAAACGTTTCTTGAATTAATTGAGTCATGGAATATCTTTTGAAAATGTTTTTGGTTGACAGAATTATAACAAAAATACAAAGAATAAGCTTTAATTGATTGTTGAGTTTCGTTTCTTAACCCAACCTACAAGCGATCGCACTTCATTGTATCATTAGGCTCTCCCGTAGTTATGGTGATAAGAAAAATTGATCACGAAGTAGGGTGGGTTAGACGCAGGGTTGATTTTGATGAAAACGCCATAATTTCTGATCTGCGCCGTAACCCACCATTTTAATTATGTAGTCTATAATACTTTCTCCACCATAATGTCGGGAGAGCCACCATCAAATTAATCCGTAGGTTGAGTTAAACAAAGTGCAACCCAACAGAAAACGGATAACGGCATCAAATAGCCCATAATATTATGATACGAGGTGATTTGTTGGTTTTCGTTCCTCTAACCAACCTACAAGAGCGATCGCTACCCAACCTACAAGATCAACGATCGCACTGTTAAAATTCCTATTCTCCGAAAGGTTTTGCAGGATATGCAATGATTAGTCCTTTCCCCCATTCGCTTCCTACCACGGATCCTGGCATATTAAGGGCTGAAGGAGGTACTTGTTCTCCTTTTAATTGTGTTTCTATCCAATCTTTGCAGTCTTCCGCCCCTGAAACTGCTTGTTTATCTTCTGTGGTTAATTCTTGCAACGCATCTCTTAAACGTGAAATACTATATCCTAAAAAATCATTGCCCTTTATATCTATACGGAATCCATTTATCTTAAGGTGTGGATTTCCGATATCTATATGAAGATGTATTGCTGCTTCATCTCCTATAAATGTTCCCTCTTTTTTACCACCTTTTGCAAATTGCTTAACCGATAATCTATCCACTAATTTTTTTGATTTGTTATTACTCATGCTTGTGTTTTGTGATCGAGAAAATAATACTTTCTCCCCCATCACATCTGCTTCTCTCTCCAACCCCTCATCATCATTAATCTGTACTCCCTTCATCTGCATTGTCGGTTTAACCCTTCCTTGCATCTGCTGCACCACGTGCCATGCTTCATGGGGCAAATGCTGCTCTTGTCCGGGGGCAACATGAATATCTGTCCCTTGGGTATAAGCTAAAGCTTGTAACTGTGCTGGTTTCGGTGAATTATAATGAACTCTGACATCATCTAAGGAATATCCCGATAAATTCTCTACTCCTGTTTTAAGGCGATCGGGTAAACCGGTTCTATTAGGTTCTTCTTCGCTTTTCTCTTGAATTATTGCTTCATTTTCTGCTGCTGAAGATTCATCGGCTTTTTCTTGTACAGGTGGGGTATAGGGTGCATCCGGTAACAAGTTTGTCCTTTCGTATGGCCTGTTGTGTATGGGACGATTATAAAAAGCTTGTTCTTCCTCAGGGCTGAGATATTTCCGTTGAAAGACGTTTCTGGGTGAAGACAACTTTGATTGTTGGGATTCTCTTCTGCTTGGACGCTCAAAAACCATGATCTCTTTCCCCCTGGTTAAATAGATTTTTCTTTGATTAACTGTTTTGCTAATAATCGTTTTGTTTCTTCTTTTTGATCGGTTGAGAAACTATAAAGCCAAATGTTAGAATCAACAAAACAGAGATAGTTATTGGTTTCTGTCATAAATATCTTCTCGTTTCATAAATTCTAAATTATTAACACGAAGTGGATGATCGAGTAAGTATTCTATCATATCAATCTCAGGTTCATTTTCATTAATTTCGTTTTTCGCTTTTAATGCTTCTACCATTGCTTGTATTTCTTGGATCTGCTCTGGTTTTAATCCTTCAACATTAATAGTTTTTATCATAATTAAATCCTGATAATGTTTTTCCTTCATTAATTCAATTTAATTCGTTTTAACCCTTCCACCGCCAGTTCCACTGTTTCTATTTCGTAGGCCGACCCTTGAACATTAAGATCGTTGAGATGATAACGGGTTGGCCAAGCGCGGAAAAAATCAAAGCGAAATTGTCCATCTCCCCCCTGATTATACAGGGTTAAAGAGCCATCCCGTCTCTGTTCATCCCAGTTTCCTTCTTGAACAGACGCTAACCAGTCCCACATCACCGTCGATAGGGTGAGTCCCCGTTTTAACACTAAATCACCATAACTGGCATTTCCAGGTATTTTCGTGCGGACTATTTTTCCGCGACTGTTGCCTTTTTTGCCCCATTTTTGCGGAGTCACCTCCACAATAGAAATAACTTCCGTGGTGGTTTCGAGTCCCCCACATTCCATAAACACCGCATCAACGCGATCGTCTCCTCCATCCAGTTTTAGTTCGACGTAAAACCGTGACGTGGTTAAAATTTCAGGAAAATTGACCATAGTTTTATCTAGGAAGGGTGGGAAGGGTGGGGAGTGTGGGAGGTGTGGGGTGACGAGGTGACGGGGTGACACGGGGAATATAGATCAATCACTTCTCCCTGCTCCCTGCTCCCTGCTCCCTCTGCTCCCCCTGCACCCCTGCTTCGTTTAAACGGCTCGAACCACCTTAGTAAAATAGAGTTCTAAGGTATCTTCGGCTAAGTTTCCAGATTGATCGACCCCTAAAGTAGAAACTTGTTGCTTATTCCCTGGAAAAAGATCGGTAAAATCGAAGCGCATGGCTTCTTTTCCGTCAGGGTTATAGATGGAAAGTTTCCCTGTTTTACGACTATCCATTGCTTTAGACGCACCCCCGGAATAAGCGTCGGGATGACAGTCGTTGTACCAATCACTCAGTTTCTTTTGATCCGACTCATTCCCGGCCACATAGGTTAGGGTAATGGTGGAATTGTATTTAACCCCTGCGATGGTGGCTTGGGTTTGGGTTTTGGCATCTTTGGTGACACCGATCGCCGTATCACCCCCAACCACTTCCATTTCAATTTCTGGACCATTCACGGATTTAATGACTAATCCGGTAATGCCATCGATTTCAAAATAGAACTTAGAGTTAGTTAAATATTGAATATCTGCCATAACAAGCTCCTGTTATTTATTTTTTGCGGTTAAATTGTTCACAGGTAATGGTGTAGGTTTCCTCTAAATAGTCCCCTGATGTGACATCGAGATCGGCACATTTATATTTAGAGGGCCAAGCTTCGGCAAACTCCCATTTGGCCACTTCTTTGCCGTCGGTATCGTAAGCGGTAATGGAACCCCCTTTCCGATTATTGGCCCATTTCCCTTTTCCTCCACTGGAAGAGGGTAAACAGTTTTCAAACCATTTTTTCATTTCCATGCTGGTGCTACCCCCATCACCACTGGCGATACAAACACAATCAAAGGAAAAAAGACCTTCAAACCCGGCACTGTTGACTTGCCAAACGGTTTTACCCCCTTTGGTGCAACCGATCGCTTGTTGTCCCCCTTGCACTTTGGGTTGATATTGGGGAATGGAAACGCTTTTGAAAATGGATTTTTCCCCGTCTACCACGCCAGTAATTTCTAAGTAAAAACTACTGGGGGCAATGGGTTTGGTTAATTCTGCCATTCATCTATCCTCCTATTTATTTATTTATTGATTGGGGGCCCATTGACTAATGCGGAAAATGACGAATTCTGCGGGACGCACCGGGGCCACGCCAATTTCTACGTAAAGACGACCCATCATAATCGTGTCTGGGGTATTAATAGAGGCATCGCATTTGACAAAAAAGGCTTCGGCCGGTGATGCACCAAATAGGGCCCCTTCTCGCCATAACCGTTCTAAAAAGTTACTGACGACACGGCTAACCCGTCCCCATAAGTCGGGGTCGTTGGGTTCAAATACCACCCATTGTGTGCCGATTTCGATGGATTTTTCGATATAACTCATCAAACGACGGACACTGATATAACGCCATTGAATATTGGTGGGATCAACCAGGGTTCTCGCCCCCCAAACCAGATAGCCTCGGTTATAGTTGGCAAAGTTACGAATACAATTAATTCCCAAGGGGTTGAGCAATTCTTGTTCGCGCATATTGGTTTCATAGGCTAACCCGATAACCCCTCTGGGGGTATCATTGGCCGGTGCTTTGAATACCCCTCGGTTTTGGTCGGTGCGACACCAGATTCCCATCATGTGACCACAAGGCGGAACATAAATGGGTAGTCCATTGTTGCGGGGGTTGGCGACTTTGATCCAAGGATAATACAAGGCACCAAACATGGAACGACGGTTAAAGGCACTCAACCACTGGGCCACATCTTGGGGTTTTTGTTGTTCGGGTTTGACGGGTTCGATACCTTTACTGGGTTTAATGGGGGGTGCATCTAACACGGCCATGCGATAGGGAGGTCCGGGGAAGGAATTTTCGCAGAGACTGAGCATCATTTCCATGACCCCATGCATCTGATCTAAATTTATTAATCTGGTTTCATATGCTTTCATTAAATCGGGGAAGGCAAACATGGCCACTTCGTCGATTTCCAGTAACCCTTGCATTCCTTCGCGATCGTCTCTATTGCCCGTAATATCCCGATTTAACCGTTCTACAGGGGCAATATAAGGGGTCGGCCTAATTTCATAGTTACCATTGGCCGGACGACGGGACAGGGGTTGCCCACTTTGGGAAATGTTGGCGATGGTCACATATTGGGATGCTTCTAATACCGGTACCACATAGTCCCCGACGGCAGTGTCTACCTCTGGGTTCATGGTCAGATGTTCATACTCTTCTAATGCTGTCTTCCCTTGGACAACAATGAGTTTGAAGTATTCCCCGGTGTTGAGGGGGGGGTCCGCGTCTTCCGGTGCGTCTTCGGGTAAGGGTTTAGGGGTCGATTCTTGAATGACGACGCTGATTCGTTCGGTGGAAGCGGGTAAAGCGGGAGTGTCTCCTTCTGCTGCTTCGGGGAGTTTGAGATTGAAGCTTAAGGAGGGTTGTCCTCCAAAGGATAAGAGTTTGGTGGCGGTTTCTTCTTCTGAGGGTTCCGGGGTTCCAGGCAGTTTGGTGCCGATACTGGTTACCCAACAGCGGCCACCCCCGTTGAGAAACCACCCTTGAACGGTAAAGGGTAAATAAGCGTCAAAATCGGTAAATCCGTCTGATCCCTCTTTGCCAAAGTATTCTAGATACTGGCTCCAATTAGTGATCATAATCGGTTTGAATAATTCTGCGTCTCCTCGTACATCCTCTGTAAAGCCAATAAAACCGGCTACGCTCAAGCTTACCCCTTCTATGGGACGACTCCCCCGGTCTACCTCTTCGACATAGACCCCTGGGGCAAAATAATCTAAGGCCATCGCTTTTTCTCCTAGTTAATTGTTAGTATTGTTGAATCTGATGAAATTTGACTAGACCGTCTCACTCCACTGATAACCACAAGGTAAATTTAGGGAACAACTTATACTGCTACGCGAAAGGCAAAAGGCAAAAGGCAAAAGTAATATATAAGACGGCTTGTTGCTTTCCCCAGTGTCCTGACTTGAATGCGTAGTGCTAGATCAAAGTCTTGGAAATGTTACGCTTACTTTTAGTAGCGAAGTTATACTTTTTTTTAAGATAGAATTAGGGTTTAAGACTCCTCATTTTGATAAGTTATTCGTAAGTTTTCTTAGATAACTAAAGTCCAGGATACTAATCCACCTTTTCGTTTATTTTATAATTGAGGTGACCCTGTTTCTGGGTATTATTATCTTTTTTTTATAATTCCCAGAACCAAGGAGATTTATACTAAATAATCAAAAGTTTAAGTTCAAAGATAACGCCGAGGAAATTTGACGGTTTATTAGTTCCGAAAAGCTTTTTTATTATCCAGAACTAATTTTGTGTTTTATCCCTATCTATTGTTAGCAGATGTTATTAACTGACATTACTGTTTGCCTCTAAAATACCACTATTTTTCACCAATTTCTATTAATTAAGATTAATCATTGCCCCTTTAATATTAACCTGTCCCCCTGCTGTTATATCAACTTTTGCCGTTGCATTAACTTTAGCAGACATAGCTTTAATGGAAACTTCTTGTTGTGCTTCAATGGCAATTTTTCCTGAAGAACTTTTAATATTAATATCCCCTGTAGCTGCTTTCATTGTAATGGTTGCTTTTCCTCCTTGTGCTGTTTTAATTATAATTTGATTACTTTGATCATTCAAGTTGACAAGATGGCCTTTTTGAGTTTTAATTTCGATTTCTTTTTCTTTGTCTGCTAAATTAACTAAATGACCATTTTTTGTTTTAATTTCAATATTTTGCTCTGTATCTTGAAGATGGACTTGATGACCATAAACACTATCTAAATATATCCCTTTTTTGACACTGCCTTTATCTTCTTCTACAAATTGGAAAGTGTGACCGGTTCGGGTTTTAAAGGTTCGTAATCGCACTTTTCCATTATCAACAGTATCATCCACTTTTTCGGGAGGTTTATCCTTTCCATTCCAAACACCTCCAATAACATAAGGACGATGAATATCCCCATTTTCAAACACAACTAATACCTCATCATTGATTTCTGGTAAACAATCAAATCCGCGATCGCTTCCAGCCCCAATACCGACAACTCTGGCCCAATAACTTTCGTGATCTTCGGTTAAAGTGGGTAATTTAACCCGAACTCTTCCCCAACTTTTGGGATCTTTATTGTTAGAAACAATCCCAACTAAAACCGTATGTATCGGTGAAATATTAGGGGATAAAGGATTAATAATACGGGTTTGAGGATCATTAATGCCTTTGACAGAAAATTCCGTTAAATAATCCCCTTCCTGATAAATATGACGGGTTTGAGTGACGTAATATTTACCACTGTATTTCCCTAAGTCTGCTAATTGTATTACGTTTCCAGGACAGATAGTAGGGTTTCCTTGCCCTTTTCCTTCGGCTGTTACAAATTCTCTGGCAATTTCATCTACGACACTTTGGGCAATTTTGTCCCCTTCTTCTGACTCATAAATTGGCTGCTTAACAACGATTTGAGTGGGATTATTGGGTTTACCTTGGAACGCATTACTGGTATTTTTTCCTTCTCCATATTCTGTTTCAGTAATGAGTTGAGAAGAGGGTTTATTTTTATCAGAAATTAACGCTTCTTTATTTTTATAATCCCAAGCACGAACTTCGACTCCAACTACTTGTTCAGAACTACTCATTTCAACTTTAAATTCTTCTATATCTTTTAACCATTGCAAGGTTAAGGTTTCGTCTGCTTTGGATTTTCTAAAATTTAATTTTCCTTCTTTAACAAACAATTCAAATCCATTTCTTTCTGCTAAACCTCTTAAAAATTCCATATTAGTTTGATTATCTTGGAAAAGATAACCATTTTTATTACTAATATCTTCATAGCCATAAGGTCCCCCCGTTTCTTCAATGGTTCCTTCATCAATACCTACTTCAGCGATAATTTTTTTGACAATATCACTATCACTCATATTCTGAAAAGAACGATTATATTTACCCCGATAAAGACGATGGGAAACATCATAACCAATTAAAGTAATAGGGGCTTGAGATTGGCTGTTAAAATGGGCTTTTATTTGGGTTATTTCTCCTTTGATAACCGTTGCTTTTTTCTCCTGTTTAAAGGCTTCGTCTTGAGTGGTACTAGAAATAAAACCAATTTCAATTACTGTACCAATTTCAAATAAAGCTTCCTGTTGCCAAGGTTTATCTTCACTTCTTCCTGGGAAATAATCATTATTAAAAGTAATACTAAATTTCGCAGGATTGGAAATACTATCTTCCACAATAATTTCTATAATATCTTCGATTAACTCTTCTTTGGCATCCTGATCATCAATTTTTAAGATTATTTGAGGGATATAAATAGGATTAGCCATAAAAAACCTGATTCAGTTTCAATGAGAGACTTAAATTATAACTCAGTTTCTTGTTCTTCTTCCCCGCCTAAATTAAGCTGTTGAATAAATTTTATCGCTTCTTGTGCTGCTTGGTTGTCTGGAGAAATTTTTAATAAAGATTTTAGAGTTTCCTCTGCTTCTGAGTAGTTTTGTAACGCAATTAACGCTAGACTTTTATTATATAATGCCTTTTGTTGTGACTGATTGTCTGGTTCAACTGCTAAGGCTTTTTCTGCCGCATCTAAAGCAGCTTCATGTTCCTGTAGTTGCCAAAAAACAGCACTTTGATTGAGCCAGATAGTAGCTTTCTTAGCCGGATTTTGATATTTTATATCTCCATCTAAAGCTTGATTATAGGCAATAATAGCGTCTTCATATTGCTGTTGTTGGGTCAAAATCCTACCTTTATTAAACCATGCTTGAGAATCTGTCGGATTCAAGCTAAGGGCTTTTTCTACAGAGGTTAACGCCTGTGCATAATTTTCTAAGTACCAAAATGCCACAGAAAGGTTATTCCAAGCTTCGGGATAGTCAGGTTGTAAGGAAAGGGCTTGTTTTAGGGAAACAACAGCTTCTTCGTACCTTCCTAAGCCAATTAAAGCATTTCCTCGCTGATTCCAGGCATAAGCTGCCCCTAACTCTCCCCAACTGCCGTTTCCCACTTGTAGGGCTTTATCGCAGCTTTCTAGGGCTTGGGTGTATCCTTCTGGGGGAGGGGAGGGTTGGGCTTGTGTGGTAAGATTGATCAGGGCGCATTGTTGGGTCAAGGTTTGGCGATCGCCTGGCATGAATTGCAAGGCCCACTCATTAGCGGTAATCGCCTTACCATAATCTCCAAGAAACTGCAACGCTTCCGCTTTTTTGCGCCAAATCAGCCCATTTTGAGGGTTTCTCGCTAAGGCTTCATTGTAGGCATTGAGGGCGTTAGGATAGTCTTGTAATTCCTGATAAACCTCTCCTTCATTTTCCCGCGCTTGGACATCTTCTATCCCATCCCAGTTATCATTTTGACGGGCGGTTTGACAGGCATCTAGGGCTGATTGGTACTGTTTTTGTTGTAAAAAAACGAAGCAAAGTCCTGAAAACCCTGGGGAATAGCTGGCATCGAGTTTAATCGCCCAATTATAAGAAACCTGAGCATTTTCTAACTGATTTAAGCCCTTAAAGCCTTCCCCTCGAAAATACCAGGCTCTTTGCATGGATGCGTTCTGCCAATCGTTGTCTTTTTTTAGGGCTGTTTCACAAGCTGCGATCGCATTTTCGTATTGAGTCAGATAATAAAGGATTTCACATTGTTTACTATAAGCAAAGGATGAGTTACGATTTAATTGCAAATATTTCTGATAAGCGATTAACGCTTGGGGATATTCCTTAAATCTTAGTAAAATATCGCCCCATGTCTCCCAGATGATGGCATCTTTCGGATTAAAAGAAATCGCGTTACTACAAGCGTCTTTAGCTTGTTCGTATTCTTGTGCTTGATATAAACTTTCGCATAGTTGCGCCCAATAGGGATAGTCAAAGGGGATCTCCTGGGATAATACATCGGAACCAAAGGGATATATTAAAACAACACTAGCTATTATCAACCGTAATTGTGACAAAAACGACTGTTTAGCGGTTTTTGTTGGGGATGTTTTGCTATTGTAGCTTTGGTTTCCATTCATAACAAAGGAGTTAAAGCGGTCTTAGAGATTGTAGCTTAACTATCCGGATGTGGGCTAATTTTAGCTCAATAGGACAAATCTTGCTACTAGAGACCAGAGAGATTAATATCGAGATCCCACTCATGAGATTTGATTTTAGCTCAACAGGAAAAATCTCGCCTCCTCAAATACAAAAACTTAGGGTGTGTTACGCTGCGCTAACACACCGAAAATAACCTTAATATGGGATATAAATCTGGTGCGTTACATTTACCCTACTCTGGTGGGCTGTAATTCTCCCTTAGTATCAAAGAACTAGCCCCTCTCTTCCCTAGTCGTTCCCGTGCTTCTGCCAAATCTCTTTTTCCACGTGGATTGCCCATATGAGTATATACATAGATTGGCATTGTTTTCATTCCTGTCTTTTCTAACCATTGCGCATAAAGTTCTTGTTTTTTTTCTTCTGTAAAGAAATCCTCATAACTGACCAATGGTCTTCGTTGAGAACCGTCCACAACCCATAGTAATCCAATCACTCCTGCTGTTACTGCATTATAAGTTAGGACTTCATTCCAATTTCCTATATTCTTTGACTTACTTTTAAGTTCATTCTGTCTTCTTGCCATTGTGTCAAATTCTCTTCCCATCAAATCCATATCTCCTCCAGCCTCACCATATGATTCCGCAGCATCAAGCGCAGTTCGGCTGGATTGCTGATCTTCTTCATAAATTGTTGCTTTACCTTGTTTATATCCAACAATATCCCAAATTCGCTTCCAGTCCACCAACAAGCCCATTCTCCGAAAAGCAAAAGTTTTCATAGTTAGATCTGACCTGATATAGCTCAATAATTTTGTTCTATAGTCTCCCATTCTAATTTGTTCAAGAGTGAGACCTTGGTCTAGTAAGTATCCAATAGATTCAACCTCTTCACCGTTGGCAACTGCGTGCATAAGTAAGCCACCAGAAGAAGTAAGGTCTTCAAATTGCGCTATAAGGGCTTCATGGTCATCTTTGTCTGCAACACTTTGTCGTTCAGTTTCCTCTATGGAGGCATCCTCGTGCATCATTGTATCAGCACCTATCAGATCTACCCAAGCTGCGCGAGATTTTGATTTTTTTATTCCTGCATGTGCTAGGCCTCCTGCTCCAGCCAATTCTACATCTTCAACCATATAATACATAAGATCCCTTTTTTTATGATGAAACCATCGTACCCCATTTAACATGGTATCCCATTTGTAATATTCTGATTCTTTATCATCCAGCCATTTTGGTTGCGTAACTAAAAGATTGGCTGTGTTACTAGACTGAGAAATATCTTTGCTTTTAATATTACCATTAAAATTCTTAGCCTTATAGCCCATCACATCCGCTTCTCTCTCCAACCCCTCATCATCATTTATCTGTACTCCTTGCATCTGCATGGTGGGTTTAACTCTTCCCTGCATCTGCTGCACCACGTGCCATGTTTCATGGGGTAAATGTTGTTCTTGTCTGGGGGCTACATGAATATCGGTTCCTTGGGTATATGCTAACGCCTGTAACTGTGCGGGTTTGGGTGAATTATAATGTACTCTGACATGATCTAAAGAATATCCCGATAAATTTTCTACTCCTGTTTTAAGGTTATCGGGTAAACCAGTTTTATTCGGTTGTTCTTCGCTTTTTTCTTGAATTATTTCTTGATTATTGTTACCTTCTTCTCTTTTTGTTTGTACCGGTGGCGTATAGGGTGCATCGGGTAACAACGATGTCGCCTCATATTGCCCTTTGTGTATGGGACGATTATAAAAAGCTTGTTCTTCCTCCTTGCTGAGATATTGCCGTTGAAAGACGTTTCTTGGTGAAGACAACCTTGATGGTTGGGATGCTCGTTTCCGTGGACGTTCAAATACCATGACCTTTTTTCCTCAATCTTTTGGCAACATGGGAAAAATAAACCTATCGTCAATCCCGATGAGTGCAATTGTTAAAAAAACTCTTTCCTCAGTCATGATAACTCGTATTCGGCTTTTATTATCAAATTAGCTAATACTTCTTATTTGATGGATAATTTGTTGGGTTTCGTTCCTCTACCCAACCTAGAAGCGATCGCTCTTTAAAAATTTTATGTTATCATAATGCTAGAATTGAGCTAAATAAATCTAAATTATGTTAAATAAAGCTTTAATTTTGGAAGAAATAGATTCTCTATCCGAACAGGAATTAGAGAAGGTTATTAGTTTAATTCACCTACTTAAAAATAAACCCAAATTGACAACACAAGAACTATTTGCAGACTTGCGAGGAAACGTTACCTATTTAGAAGATTTGACAACCCCTACCACCGATGAATGGGAACAATTATGAGTCTAGTTTTAGATACTTTTGCTTTAATTTGGTGGAGTCTTGATCCTGTGCAATTATCTTTATCTGCTCAACAAGCCTGTGAAGATATGGAAAAAGATAAAAACGGTAAGGTTGCTTCTATTTCTATTTGGGAAATTGCCATTAAAATCAGAAATAAAAAATTAGATTTAGGTGTTTGTTTAGACATTTATCTTGAAAGGTTACAACAATCAGATGTGATTTCAATTATACCCATCGATGAAAATCTTTGGTTAAAAAGTGTGGCTTTAGAATGGAAACATAAAGATCCAGCAGACCGAATTATTGTGGCGTTAGCACAACAGTATAATGCTTCTATTGTTACCAAAGATCAAAAAATTAGAGGATTTTATCCATCAGTTATTTGGTAAAGCGATCGCACTATAATTCATTTTTAGGTTGAGAGTCTTGGCGAAATCTTTCTGTAAATTCAGGATATTTTTCTAACTCTTCAACTGTATCGACTGGGGGCATTTCAATCCAATTTCCCTCTTGATGTAATCTATCTATATAGGCATAAAATGCTTCAGGATCATCTCTGTGAGAAAGCATATAATTTTGCAATTCTTTTTGACTCATTGCTTGAAAGTTGGGTTGACTCATGCAATGTACCTCCAATTTCCGTTAGGGTAAATTTCAATAATATTTTCCTCTCCAGCAAGGAAAAAAATATTTCCCGTGCGTTCATCCAGACGAACAATATTAATCGGTAGATAAAGTCTAGTAAACCAACAACACAGGACATAACATCTTGTTTTTTGCTCGGATGTAACTATAATTATAACTCCTTCTTTTGGTTGATTTTCTAAGCCCATTATTAATAATAATCTAATAACGGATAATTTGTTGGGTTTCGTTCCTCTACTCAACCTACACTCGTCGGCGATCGCACTACCCAACCTACAAGATCGGCGATCACTCTTCTACAGCAGGCCAATGAACTGTTGCATATCTTTGTCCGTTATGTTCTAAACGGACTTCTAGATATGTTTTGATACCCTTAAATTCTTCCGACTTTATCTTGTTTGCTCTCTCCAGGAGAGCCCCATTCCAGTCGTCTTCGGTTAGTTTTTCAGGAGACGAAGGCCGGTTAGTTGCGGTGAATGGAAAGCAGTTTTCTGGATTATCATTATGTATTGTTAATAATAATTGCTTATATGGCATTCCCCAAGCATCTCCGTTCTTTTCTCTCTTAGCTAATTGCTTTAATCCCTCTGTCAGTAACTTCTGTGTGGCTTTCTCATCACTGCTAGTACAAGCCTTAAATTCGATAGCTGTCGATTTCCAGCCCGTATCTTGATGCCAACTTTGTACTTCTAAATCTGGGTTTTTGTCTGTGTCTACTCCTAAGATGGCATACCTGTACTCGTTCCCATTAGTGAAGTCTTTCGCTTTTTGCCCTTCATATAGATATGCTTGTGATTTATTATAATAGTTTTCACTCCATATCTTCAAACCCTCCGCCATTTTTTTCCCTATATCTCTCTCGCCGACGACCTCAGATGTTACTAACTTGTCTATCCTCTGTGCATATTCGTCAACTTTCTTAAACACTTCGATCTCATAACTATTCTTTGTTTTTATGTAATCGTCCGCAATTTTAAGGTCTTTTGATTGATAGCACTGTATTAATGCTGGGTTGGTGTTAACTTTCTCTTGAACAATCTTTTCAGGAATATTCTTTCTTCCTTCTCTGGTTCTTTGGTTCTTTTTCGTAGACTTTTTCCCCATCACATCCGCTTCTCGCTCCAACCCCTCATCATCATTTATCTGTACTCCTTGCATCTGCATGGTGGGTTTAACTCTTCCCTGCATCTGCTGCACCACGTGCCATGTTTCATGGGGTAAATGTTGTTCTTGTCCGGGTGCTACATGAATATCCGTCCCTTGGGTGTAAGCATGAGCTTGTAACTGTGCGGGTTTGGGTGAATTATAATGAACTCTAACATCATCTAAGGAATATCCTGATAAATTCTCCACTCCTGTTTTAAGGCGATCGGGTAAACCTGTTTTATTAGGTGTGTCTTCGCTTTTTTCTTGAATTATTTCTTGATTATTGCCACTGTCTTCTGTTTTTGTTTGTACCGGCGGCGTATAGGGTGCATCCGGTAACAACGATGTCGCCTCATATTGCCCTTTGTATATGGGACGATTATAAAAAGCTTGTTCTTCTTCCTTGCTGAGATATTGCCGTTGAAAGACGTTTCTTGGTGAAGATAACTTTGATGGTTGGGATACTCGTTTCCGTGGACGTTCAAATACCATGACCTTTTTTCCTCAATCTTTTGGCAACATGGAAAAAATAAACCTATCATCAATCCCGATGAGTACAATTGTTTAAAAAACCCTCTCTTTAATCATCATAACTCGTATTCCGCTTTTATTATCAAATTGGCTAACACTTCTTATTAACGGATAATTTGTTGAATTTCGTTGACTTTCATTACAATGTAGAGTGATTTCCCTGACCAGCTTGAAAGATTTGGTTAGCTGTTTGACGAAAATCTGGGAATGTTGGGGAACTAATAATATCATCGCCACTAAATTGCTGGATCTGATATTCCCCCTCAATTAACTGGTAAATTGACAACTTTGGTTGTTTAGGATTGCCCAAAAAGTTCCGCCCCCCTAATGCTGCGTAGTCAACGATCCAATATTCAGCAATTCCTAGTTCTTCGTAATCTGCCCGTTTTTTGAAGTAGTCATCGCGCCAGTTACTACTGACAACTTCAACGATTAGTTTAACTGAGGTGGCACATTCTATAATCGATTCACTCTCCCAACGGGGTTCAGTAGCAATCGCTTTTTGATCAATCACTATTATGTCTGGTTCATACCCTGATTTACCGTTACTCGATTTAACAATTGACTCTCTGGGAATTGTCCACATTCCCCGTTTACCCATTTCAATGATTGTGAGGATCAATTCTTCCATCAAAAAACCGGTAACTATTGAGTGTTGTCCTTTGGGCTTGGGCATTTCAACAATTATTCCATCATGTAGTTCATAGCGTCCCCCGATGTTGGGATATTGAGCGATAAAATCATCAAATTTAGTTAATTTTGTTAATGTCTCAATCATGGTTAATATTAATGAACAGAATTGATTTGGTTTCGTTCCTAAACTCAACTAACAAGAGCCTCACACCGCACTTTGTTAAAATCATGATTCAAGAATCATCATAACTCGTATTCCGCTTTTATTATTAAATTAGCTGACACTTCTTAATTTTTTTTTTTATACATTATGAATCAAGACACTGATATTGAGCAGCAAATAAAACTTAATAGCAGATATTATCTTAAAATTTCCTCGGATTATTTAAAAGCTAAACTTGATCACTTTATTAATGCTGATCAAATCCCTTTAGACACAGTTTCCTCTCTGTTTCAACAACGACAACAAGCAGCAAATCTCTCTCCCTTACCTGCTTTTGTTAAGCTATCTCATAAGCTACAATTAACGAAATTTGAACAAAATATCTTGTTATTATGCGTCGCTGTTGAAATTAACCCTAGTTTTGCTCATTTATACGCTCAAGCACAAGATAGTGAAACGAAAAACTATCCCACTTTCTCCCTAGGGTTTAGGCTGTTTAATAATGGTAACTGGGAAGCGATCGCCCCTCATCGTCCTCTGCGCTATTGGGGTTTAATCGAAATTCTATCGCTACAACATGAACATTTAATCAATTGCCCTATCAAAGTCAATGAACGGATTTTACACTTTTTACAAGGGATTAATTATGTTGATGATCGTCTCTTATCTTATTTAATTCCTTTGACTGCTTCCAACGATAATATTCTTTCTCCTTCCCAACTTCTTATCCAAGACGAAATCTTAAATTCTTGGCAAAGTAACCATAATAGATACAGAATCTCCCACAATTCCTTACTAAGTAGTGAGCGTACCATAAAAAAGATAATAAGTCAAGATGTTTGTCAAAAATTGGGATTTAATCTATTTCAGTTAATGGTGGAGCAATTACCGACAAATAGCCAAGATTTAGCTCAATTTATCCGTTTATGGCAACGAGAAAGCCTTTTATTCTCCCTTGCGCTATATGTTGATATTCGTTCCCTAGAAGGTGAAAATCCCAACTCTCAAGGAATGACAGTATTAAGACGCTTTTTCTTGTCTTGTCAGGGACTTTTTTTCATTGATAGCTACGACAAGGATTATGAATTATCTTCCCATAAACTTACGTTGGAAGTTCATAAACCAACCCATGAGGAACAATATGATTATTGGTGTCAACTTTTGGGAGAAAATAAGGAAACGATTGCCCAACAATTAACCAGTCAATTTAACTTGAATTTAACGGATATTCAACAAATTTACGAAAAAACAAGCAATATTGCTCCTTCTCTTCCTCTCTTATGGAATGAATGCTTAAAGCAAACCACACCAAAAATGGATAATTTAGCCCAACGGATTGAATTAAAAGCCACATGGGATGATATTGTGCTACCAGAAGCTATAAAAGAGCAATTACAGCAGATTGTGGCACAAATACGCTACCGTCATCAAGTTTACGACGAATGGGGATATCGTCAACGGTTAAACCGAGGGTTAGGGGTAGCTGTGGTGTTTGCCGGGGTGAGTGGGACAGGGAAAACCATGGCCGCCGAAGTGATTGCCAATGATTTACAGTTAAACTTGTATAGAATTGATTTATCTGCAGTTGTTAGTAAATATATTGGGGAGACAGAAAAGAACTTAAGAAAGTTATTTGATGCAGCAGAAGAAGGGGGATGTATTTTATTTTTTGATGAAGCAGACGCATTATTTGGTAAACGTTCGGAAGTGAAAGATAGTCATGATCGATATGCAAATATTGAGATTAATTATCTCTTGCAACGATTAGAATCTTTTCAGGGTTTAGCTATTTTAGCAACGAATAAAAAAGGTTCAATGGATACTGCTTTTATGCGTCGGTTACGGTTTATTGTAGATTTTCCTTTTCCTACTGCTGATATTAGACAGAAGTTATGGAAAAAAGTGTTTCCTCCTGCTACACCGATAGATGAGTTAGACTATGGTTATTTAAAACAAATTCAATTCACGGGAGGAAGTATTCAAAATATCGCTTTAAACGCTTCCTTTTTAGCGGCTAAAAATGAGGGGAAAATCACCATGGATGAAGTCATGAGTGCCATGAAATCAGAATTGAAAAAATTAGAGCGATCGCTGAATGAATTGAATATTATGCCACCAATAAACAATAATTTTATAGACGACGATGATGATTTTGACGACGAAGACTGGGACGATGATGACAGTATTGGGTTGAGGTAACCCTTACATAATGGAACAGTTAATTATCGATAATGAGTCGATCAAAAAATGGTAATAGGGTTTGATAAGAAGATTGGGATAAAACAGAATCACTAATCAGTGAAAAAGGAACAGTTTCAACCCTATAATTATTTAGATTGAGGGCTACTTTTTGGGGATTAGTTGATTGGTACGTTTGATGATTTTGTGGTAAGAGAAAAACAGCCGTAACGATAGTTGCTCCTCCCAAAATAGCTGGCCAGTAACATAATTTGGGAATAATATTATCTTCGTATTTAATCCACTTTAAGTATTTATTCTTGTCCGTATTTTTGCGATCAAAAAGATAAGAATTAGCCGAAACTCCCAATAAAGCTAAGTACATCAAAGGATAGAACAATTCAAGATAAACAATCTTAGACCCCGAAAATCTTTCTCTGATTTGAATTTGAGAAAGTAGGACTAAAAAGAACAATCCTGAACATACCCCAATGACTCCACTGGTATTAATACCATAGATAGATGCTTGTTTTTCATCTTTGGTTATCATCATTAAAGTTGCAAAAGTAAGAATAGCAATTACGATTAAGGGGAGAATATACTCCACAAAAGAGTTCATAAAACGGCGTTCAATTACAATATTAAAAGATAATTCTGGTCGATGAATTAGATTTTTTTTATCATATCTTGATTTATCAATAAAAGTATTATAATTTTTCTGACGATAGTCAAAAAAAGTTTCTAACAATTTCCATTGTCCCAGTACAATATCCTCATCATAACCAAAAGCGTCTTCATATTCTGTTGAAAGATAAGCATCAAAATCTGGAACCAAGATCGTACTTCTATTAAAATCCCGACTCCATAAACGGATCCAAACCGTTTTATGATCAAGGGGATATTTTGAATAATTAAATTTTTGCTTAACCGTTGATTCCACATACCAAACAATAACTTTATGATTATTTTCAAGTTCTCCTTCATAAGCAAAAGTCGGCTCAATATTGCTACCACTATCCACTGCTTCAGGAATAATAAACCCGACCGGTTGACCTTCTTTCTTCCAGTTTTCATAGGTTTCTGGATCATAAACTTGCCAGATATAACCAGTGAAATTAACTTCTGTTGAAGTATTGAACTTTAGAGATTCTAAAAAAAGACCTGTCGGAATTTGTTCTTGTGTTAGATTTGGAAAATGCTTCGATAAATGTTCTTGAACTTTTTCGTTATTCGTCAACTGGATCTGATTCGGTTTATAAGTGCGATTAGAATAGATCCACATGAGACTAATTAATATTAAAAATAAAAAGGAAACACCATTGGAGATTTTCCACCACTTCTTTTTATTCATTGTTAATTCCTATGATAATTGAGATGTAATTGTAGAAAAAATTTAGAAAAAAGTCAACTCATAATCGAGATGAGAAGTGAGAAGTGAACATAGCTAAAAGTTAAACTGGTCTAAAGATTTGCCATCAAAGGTTTAAATTGAGCAAAAATAAAACTAAGAAAGTACAAAAAACAAAAGATAAGCAATGACGGGGACTTCAACTTCTGATAATTATATTGGCAAAGGAATCGGCTTTCCCTTAGGGATTAATGTTAATGGGAACTTACACACCAGTGCTAACATTAAAAATATAGAAGAATCCATCAGTATTATCTTAGGAACCAAATTAGGAGAAAGGGTATATCGTCCAAATTTTGGATGTCGTTTAAGTGAATTGACCTTTGCCCCCATGGATACCAATACCTTATTATTAATTCGTCTTTATATACAAACTGCCCTAGAGACATGGGAACCCAGAATTATAGTAGATGGAATCGAAACCAACCCAGATTTTAAACAAGGAAAAGTTGATATTATTATCAACTATCACCCCAAAGACACTTATGATGCTCGTAGTTTGGTTTATCCTTTTTACATCAATACTAACGGATAAAAAAGTCTTGAGATAGATAAAATTAGGAATTTACATCAGAAAAAAACATAAAAAACAATGGAATTTGATTTTTTACCCAAATTACCCAAATCGAATTTAGACGATCGCACCTATCAAGAATTAGTAGAAGAATGTCTTTTACGAATTCCCCGTTATTGTCCAGAATGGACGAATTATAATCCTAGTGATCCAGGAATCACCCTCATTGAATTATTCGCTTGGTTAACCGATCAAATGTTATTACGGTTTAATCAAGTTCCTTTGCGTCATTATATTGCTTTTTTAGAGCTTTTAGGGATTCGCCTCAAGTCTCCTACCCCCGCAACAGGAGAAATTACCTTTTATCTCACTACCTCTTTTCAAGAAGATTATATTATTCCTGCTTATAC
>JASJBX010000254.1 GCA_030066295.1 Crocosphaera sp. | reverse complement strand
TTAGCTGGTTATGGAGTCGGTACTTATAACATTTGGTCTAGAGTGCAGGATAAACAGGGAGCGTTTAGCGATTGGGTAACGGAGAGTTTTACCATTGCCAATCAAGTATTTACCTCTCAATCCGTAGATGAATTAACCGGTTTATCCTCGGGCAATACCACTGCGTCTGAGGTATTTGCCTTTGGAGAACAAAATCAAGTGGAGCCAACCCAAGGACTGATGGAAGAGAATGCACTCACCCATGATCTTGAAAGGGGAGAAGATGGTATTCAAATCGCTCAGAATGAATTAGAAGCGACTAATTTAGGAACTAATTATCAAGATTTATCTCAAGAAAGCAACATGATTGATGATAAGAATCAACTCAATAATATGATGGGTGGTGTCTTTGTTGTTGAACAACAAGGGCTAATGGGATAAGATGGTTCAGATTCTGCACTATTTCACTATTTCCTCGACTTTTTGAGGAGAGACTAAGGTGTTAGCGCATAAGATACCGGAAGCAGCTACAGCAGGAACCCCAATTCCTGGTAGGGTGCTGTCTCCTACCCGATACAGTCCTGAAATGGGGGTGTAACAGCTAGGAAACAGCCCCTTTCCTGCGGGTATGGCGGGGCCATAGGTTCCTTGATAACGACGAAGAAAACGACTATGGGTTAAGGGGGTTCCAATTAATTCTAGAACCACTCGTTGCCGAATGTCGGGGATCACCTTTTCTAATGCTTGATAAAGGGTTTGCGATCGCTGTTTTTTCTTGTTTTCATAGTCTGCATTTTTTTCCCATCCTTGATAGGGTTCTAAGGTGTAGGCATGAACCACATAATGACCGTCTGGGGCTAAGTCTTTATCCCAAACCGAAGGAATTGAAATCATACAGGTATTACCAGGAACGGTGATATCTTTATGACTATCATGAACCACCACATGATGACCGGTTAAATTTTCTAATCCTTCTGCTTTTATGCCTAGATGAAGGTGCATAAAACTTTCAACTGTAGGGGTTTTAAGTTGTTCTTGTCTATATTTTTTAGGTAAGTCTTCTGGGTTTAAAAGCTGCTGATAGGTATCCCAAAGGCTGGCATTAGAAATAACAATAGGGGCCTTGATAATCTCTCCTTTTTTTAGTTTAATTCCTGTTACTTTTTCTGATTGAGTGATTATTTTTTCCACATGAGAATTAAGATATAATTCTCCTCCATATCGTTTAAAGCCGTTAATCAAACCATCAATAATCGCTGCACTTCCCCCGATGGGATATTCTACTCCTGCACGGGTTCTTTCCCCCAACATAAAAGCAATTTCTGGGGCAACTGTTCCCTCAGCTTTTAATCCTGAGAGCAAAAAACATTCAAGATCAATTAAACGACGTACCCAGGAATCTTTTACGGTTTGCTCCATCACATTCCCTGCTGAACCACTTATTATTCCCACTTGAAATAAACTTTTGATAAGAGAGGGGAAATAATTGGTTATTAGAATGGGAAATAATTGCCAATCTGACCGTAAAGCAATGGTAGGAATATCTTTTAAACAGTTATATAATCCTAACATTTTCGATTCAAATGCAGCTAATTCTTTGGCCCCTTCTGGTGCAATTTTAGCCACGGCTTGACGGTACTTTTCTAAATCACTATAAACGGGAAATTTACCCTCTGGAAAATGATAATGCCCTAAAGGATCATAAGGAATAACCTCTAAAGATTCTCCTAAGATATCTAATACCTGTTTTAAGGGATTAAGGGACGGTTTATCATTGCCTAAACCACAGTAAAAAGAAGGTCCTGAGTCAAAAGTAAACCCTTGACGGGTGAAGGTATGAGCAGCCCCACCAGGAAGAGAATGACTCTCAAAAATAGCAACTTTTTTGCCATATTTGGCTAACAAAGCTCCTGCGGTTAAGCCACCGATTCCACTACCAATAATAACAACATCAAAGTTCATTATTCCAATATTATAGGGGTTGATGGGTTTAGCAATACTAAACCCCTACGGCGTTCTAAAATGGAACCATAACCTATGATTCAGAATTAGATTTATTCTGAATTAAGGCACGATATAAACCATAAAGGATAAACCCTAAAATTCCGACGACAATTAAAGAGGTCACTAATTTTAAAATACCATTAAGGATGGATAAACCGACGATTACCCCTACCACAGCAACTCCCACTTTAGCAGGGGTTTCTAACCCTTGATACCAACTAGCAGCGCGAGTGAACACTCCATTATCTTTATTGGGTTTAAAAGGGCGTACTGGGGTCGTTTGACCGTTTATTTCTGCTTCGAGATCCCTAAATTTTTGCTCTAATTTTTCCTCCCAGTTGGGACTATTGCGATCGCTCATAAAATTACTATCCTAATTGAGTTACCATCTAGTCCTATTCATTTTAATACAATTTAAGGGGTTGTGGCTAATCTGATTAATGACATCACTTTGCTATGACAATGACATAGAAAAGACACAGAAAGATTTTAACCTAAAAAATGACCACCAAATGGGTTACATGACTATGAAACTAACTGTTCTTATCCTTAATACTATGGTAATAGCTGCATTTTTGACTGGTTTTGGGGTTGTCTTTGATAAAATCGAAAGTGCTTCTTTATCTAACCCTTTTACAATGAGAACCGCACAACTTAATAAAACTAAGTAATTGACTTTCACCGCTTTGGGTCACTCTTTCGGGGGAAGACTCAAGGCTATATTTCAGATAACCTGATAAAGTATTCTGAATAACGCAGTCAACGAGATTGAACAATGAAAAAAACAACAGAAATCAAGAACTTTGAGCTATTTATTACTACTTTTGTTTACATCTTTTCATTGTTTCAATCCTTTCTTCCTCAAAAAAAAGTTAACTAAACGATAGTAGGATGAGTTTGATTGATGTCCTTTTGGTGGCCGCCAGAGGACTCCTTTTGTTTTAGATGATAATCCATGTCAGAAAATTTGTGGAAAATATAGGTGAAATTGATTAAAAATAAGGGAATTCTCATGCAAGGAGCAACAGAACCTTTATTGCAATTATCGGATGTAGGGTTAAGTGATCCGTTAGGTAGACATCAGTTACTAGAGAATATTTCTTTTACCGTTAATAAAGGCGATCGCTGCTGTATTGTTGGCCCTTCAGGATCAGGAAAAACCACCTTATTACGTCTGATTAATCGTTTACAAGATCCCCATACAGGAGCAATTTTATTTCAATCTCAACCCTTAAAGCAATTTCAGGTGATCCATCTGCGTCAAAAAATCGTTTTAGTTCCCCAAGAACCTAAGTTATTGGGGATGACAGTTCAGGATACCTTAGTGTATCCCTTAAAATTACAAAAATTATCCTCAACAGAAATTAATCAACGACTAGAATATTGGCGATCGCAGTTATCCATTCCGGATGATTGGTTAGAACGCAATGAGTTACAACTTTCCCTAGGACAACGACAACTGATCAGCATTGTCAGGGGGTTAATGATGGAACCCACATTATTATTGTTAGATGAACCCACTTCTGCTTTAGATCGTGACAAAGGGTTACAATTGATCGAAGTGTTAAAGACTATAACAAAAGACGCTAAAACGACCGTTCTTATGGTAAACCATCAATTAGAACTGGTGGAACAATTTACAACACAAGTTTTAAAATTAAATCAAGGCAAACTGCAACAGTGATCAAGGGTAAAATTAATTCTAAATTCTAACTTTTTAATAATGGACTCTTCTAATCATCAACCCTACAAAAGTAAACTATTTAACTTTTTCAACCGTCGCTCCTCCCAATGGCGCGATCGCCTGATGCGTAGCGCACAATATCTGAGGGTAGGAGTAGAATGGAGCCTACAAATCCTGATCTACCCCATTTATTTAATGATACAAGCGGGACGAGCCACCGCTAAACAACTCAAACTCGGTTTCACTGCACAAGCATTACCCACCGCTAAAAAGAAGACAGTTTCTTCTCCTTCCAAGGTTGATCAACCCTTATCACGAGTTTTCAAAGAAACAGAACATTGTCTCATCGAAAGTAAAACGAAACAAAAAACACAACACCAACCTAATCACAAAACACCGGTTATGATTCAAGGGATGGCCAGTGAAATAGAGAGTCATGATCTCGTTTTAGTGGCTGAAAATAATACAGTTATTGATATTCTGTCTGAAGGACAACAAAAGCATTTAAAAAAGTATATTAGATTAGAAACGGCTAATTATTGGTACGATTTTAAACACAATCATAAGCATAACGTAGAACCAACTTTTCCATTTTCTCCAAAAAATGATCATGTTTTGCCTCCCATTCGTTGGTTTTGGCAACTAATGGGTTGGATGCAAACGGGAACCCTCGCTACGTCTTTAGATTTATTTGGAGAATCTTCCCTTGTTCCGATAACGCCTAAACATACCATCACAAATTTATCAACAGATTTACATATTTCTCAGCAAGAATATAGCGCAGAATTATTACATTTATCCCCTCCTATTCATCAAAAATTACAACAATTAAGAAAACATATTAAACAGAAAAGTAGTGAGTCTTTGAATATTGATAATGAAGATCCTTTTCGCATCGAATTTCTGATTTATGCTGCTGTTGATTACTTTTTTAATCAAGTCATTCCCCATCAGCAGTTCACATCAAATTCAAGCCCACAACAGTTACAATTATCAACCGTCTCTGCTCAAGGTTTTGAGGCTGAGAAAATAGATGATCCTTGGTTATCTTATGATGATGTACATCAAGAAGTTTCTTCTATTAATATTAATATACCCTCTCCTGTACAGTCTTCTTCTGCATTTTTATCTCAGTCTGAACCTCCTTCTCACCAACGGAAAAAACATTTTAAAAAAAGAAAAAAAAGAAGAGCCAACCCTTCAAATAATCAACTCCCTCCCAATAAAAAACTCTCTAGTTTAGAGAAAAAAAAGAATAAGAAAAAATCAATTACCCTCAAATCTAACCATAAAATAGACAAAAAATCCTCCTATTGGATCGACACAGAAGTAAAAACTACTGGTTATGTTAAACATCCTTTAGTTAGGGTATTAGAATGGCTAGATTCAGCTATTCATTGGTTAGAAAAATTAGTGAGTAAAATCAGCAAAGTTTTACGTAAAAGATGCTAATTTCCCTTAAACCCAGTCACTTGAAGCAGTAACAGCCAATCTTTGTGACCTGGGGACTATACTCAATATTATTGTACATTATTAAGAAGAAAATTAAGTTTCTAAGATTTTAATTAAAATTTAACTTTTTAGCCTATTTTGAATTTTTGTATCAGATTTTCGGGACGATTTCTCACAAATCTCTGACAATAACTGAGATTGTTGTAAGGAAAAGAAAAGTTTTTTATAGATATGATAAATTTCCCGAATAGGGGATGTCAAATACCCTATAAATTGCTTAGGATTTTTAAGAAGTCTGACAGCCACAAGCGTAATAGATTAGATGAGGAAAAAAGTAGTGAATACAACAATTATGAGACAACTGTGGTCAATCATTAATGAAAGTTCTGGCAAAACCTTAAGCGGGTTAAACGACTCAGATTTAATTAATCAGATACTCAGTAAGCTAAATAGCAAACAAAGCCTATCTTCTGAAGATTGCTGTGTTATCAATGCCTATCTTCGTTCAAAAATTCTCCTGATTCGGGAAATGGCAGAATATAGCATGGGTCACTAAAGAATATATTGTGTGTTAAGTTTAGTAATTGAACTACCCCAACGCAAGGCGATGGGGATTCTTTACACGATAAAGTATCGCATTGGAGCGTCCAAAAGCCCCTCT
>JASJBX010000060.1 GCA_030066295.1 Crocosphaera sp. | reverse complement strand
ATTTTATACCAGTGCTTCTAGTTAAGTTATCCTAAATTTAAGTGAGGATTTTTGTTATTATATCGTCATGCACCATAATCCAGTCTTCATTAAAAATCTCAGCTATCATTATCCTGATGGAAACCTAGCCCTTGATAATATTAATTTATCGATTAAAGCTAACGAAAAAGTCGCCTTGATTGGTGCCAATGGATCGGGAAAATCTACCTTACAATTTCATTTAAACGGTATTTTTTTACCGCAAATGGGAGAAATAATGATAGGAGAATGGACAATTAATAATGACAACTTAGTCCATATTCGTAACTTTGTCGGCTTAGTCTTTCAAAACCCTGATAATCAATTATTTATGCCTACAGTTTGGGAAGATGTGGCCTTTGGTCCGATGAATAGGGGACTAAAAGGTAATGAATTAAAATTGCAGGTATTAGAAGCAATGGAAGCGGTAAATATTGACCCAGAAATCTACGCTTCTCGTAACCCCGATAACCTCTCAGGAGGAGAAAAAAAACGAGTCGCTATTGCGGGTGTTTTGGCCATGGACCCCCAAGTATTAGTATTAGATGAACCCTCAGCCCAACTTGACCCCCGTTCCCGTCGTCAACTCATTAATCTACTCCAGAACTTACCTTTAACCCTCATCGTCGCCACCCATGATCTCGATATGGCTTGGGAACTATGCGATCGAACCATTATATTAAGTCAAGGTCAGGTGGTTTATGACGGCAGAACTGATAAAATTATGAGTGATCATCGGTTTCTTGAAAATCACGCTTTAGAAGCCCCTTTAAGCTTCAGTCGTCCTTATTGTAACCTACAAGATCAACCTAAGATTCAGTCTAGCAATGGTAAAGTGAGTCAACCTAACATTCTTCTCTGACTTGTTCATTATCAATGGTTAATTAATGAAGCCAACTTTTAAGAATGCAACAGACTGGGAAAAAGCAGAAATGCTCATGCAACCCGCTTTTATTCGGGTGATGGATAACCTTCGTAAACAACTAGAAAAAACTAATTTAGTCGCCACTTACGAAGAGGTAGAAGAACCCTTTCCTGGTTATCAGTTAATCTTAACCCATGAGGAAGATTCTGTTACCATAAGCATCTGGTCCATTTGTTTCAAAGTTTGTTTTACGGATTATCCATTGTCTTCAAAAAATGCAAATCAAGACAGTATAATGGTGGAAGTTGATGAAAATCTCTTTAACGAAGAACCAGCCATTAATTGGCAATACTTAGAAACAAAAACCCAAGCAATTATCCAATCCATTATCGATAACTTTCCTAACATTTAAGATTAATCATGGGACAAGAATTAAGAGAATTACAAAAAAAATCAGGTGCTATTCTAACAGAAGACGGAAACATTATCGAAAGTTTTGGCAATGATAGTCAAGGATTCAAAAATGCCTATGATCATGTTGTCATTTGCGATCGCAGTCATTGGGGACTCTTACAATTAACAGGAGAAGATCGCTTAAGATTTCTTCATAATCAAACCACTAATAATATTAACAGTTTAAACCCCGGACAATTAAGTGATACAGTTTTCGTCAATTCTACCGGAAGAACTCTAGATTTAGTAACCGCTTATTTGACGGAAGATAGCATTATCTTATTAGTATCTCCCAACCGTAGACAGTTTTTGTATGAGTGGATGGATCGTTACATTTTCCCGATGGATAAGGTGGAAATTAGGGACATTTCTGATCAAAATGCTATTTTTACCATTATTGGCAATCAAGCCACTAAAAGCTTAAAAAACTGGGATACAGCTAATCAAACCATCACTAAATTATCTCCCAAAACTCATGATTTTGTAACCATCAATGATGAAAAGATTATCATCGGTTATGATACAGGTTTAAAGGTTCCTGGATATACCTTAATTGTCCCTGAAAATCAAGCCAAAACAGTTTGGGAACCATTGATTAATTTAGGGATAATGCCTATCGGCGATCGCGTTTGGGAACAATTAAGAATTAAACAGGGCCGGCCTTATCCCGATCAAGAATTAACCGAAGATTATAACCCCTTAGAAGCGGGTTTATGGTCAACTATTTCCTTTGATAAAGGGTGTTACATTGGACAGGAAACCATTGCTAGATTAAACACTTATCAAGGAGTTAAACAACGTCTTTGGGGGGTTAAATTAAATCAGCTAGTCACAGCAGGAAGTACAGTAACGGTGGATGATAATAAGGTGGGAACATTAACCAGTTGTACAGCAATAGAAGATGAGTTTATTGGGTTAGCTTATGTAAAAACGAAAGCAGGAGGAGAAGGATTAAATGTAACGATAGGAGATGCAAAAGGAGAATTAATTGCGGTTACTTTTTTAACCCACGAATATTATAAACCAGATTGAATTTAACTAACTTTCCCTTTACCACTAATTTCTAGATAATCTTTGTTTAAAGTGTCTTCCCAAGAAAAAGGAGGTTTATCTGGAATAGTGTGTACAAATATTTTTTGACGCGCTTCTTTATAAACTGTATCAAAACTTTTTTCACAGTAATTTTCTAAACTAGGACTTGTTTCAAAATCATTATATAAATTTTGTCGATGTTCATTAATTGAATTAATCCACCCTTGACAACGTTTGTCAGGTTGATAGTTCCATTTCAAAAGATGGAAAATAATCTCAGAAAGATTCTCTTCAGTTTCTTTTTCTTTTTCCTCTTTTAATTTTTGAATATCTGCCAATAACTTCTCAAAAGTCAAGCCATTTTTTTCTCTTGCTTCTACTGTTTTAATAGCACTTTCCAAACTTGAATAATAATCTTTTCCGGTATGACTATTGTTACTCAAAAGATCCCAACGGTTAAACTTATAGTTTGGCTGAAGTTTAGACATAATACTATCAATCTCTTCCACTTTTTCCCACTTGTTTAATGTAGTAAACGCTTCTTTTAATTTCTCTAGTCTTTGCTTAAGATTTTCACTCCGATTCTTTTCTTCTAGGCAATCTTTAAATTCATCAAACTTCAAATAGAGGGTGTCATAAATTTTCTTTTGCCTAAAATTAGTGGGATCAAATATCCAATTCAATATATCACTTTGAGGTTTAAAATATTCTTTTAGATTTCCATCATTTAGTAAGGCAATAATTTTCTTTTGAGCATCATCTCGTTCTAATTTTGCATTTGCCTCTAAAAAAAAGTAGCAAATTTCTCGACTATCCTGATTATTTATATTTTGACAAACGGAAGCCTCAAGTTTTCCTGCATTAACTTTTCTAAATAAGTCGGAATCATCGGGATCATCTAAAGCATCTTGTAAATATTCCCGTAAAGCCATCAAAATAAAAGCAGTTTCTGCCGCAATAAATATTCCCAGATAAGAAATAATTAATTGACTATTCTTAGTAAAAATAGGACTTATAAAGGGAATAATAGACTGATCTATCCATGAGTTAATTCCCTTTTTTTCAAAGATAAAAATAATCCCTAAAACAATTAAAGCCAATATGAAGGAAATGAATAAGGCTAATATAAAGCTATAAATAGGAAGGAATTTAAATTGAGAAAGTTTTAGAATAATAAAGAAGATAAATGTACAGACTATAAGAAAACCTAAAGTAATCAGAACTATGTTTCCAAAAGATTGCAACCATTTATATTCAGAAGATGATGATGAATTATTGATGATATTTATTGCCGATGGATCAGCATTTTTTAAAATAAATTCACTATTTAATTGACCTAGTTTTGCTTCAGGATCACCAATATCGCTTGGTTTTGGCAGATTGAAAAATCGACCAAAGTATTTAAGTGAATTATCTAAATTAATGTTTTTAGGTACAATGTTTATATATTTTTCATGATTTTCAACATATTTTTTATGCTCTTCAACATATTGTTCATTAGAGATTTTACCGTTCTGATTATTGTCTAAATACCTTTCAGCAGATTCCATATATTCTTTATGTTTTTTCATATATTCTTCATGAGAGATGTCATATTCTTTATAATCTTCACTAATCTGTTGTGGAGGATTTTTATCCACATTACAAGGTGGATTCTGTAGTTCACATTTAATAGTTTGCACAGATTGATCCAAAACGTTATGATACCAGATAATACAAGTAAAACAGATACCAATTAAGAAAAAAGGAAGAAACCTAAGAATAGTTTTGAACTGTCTAGCCAAGCCAATACTACGGCCATTTAACTCATTATGAAACATCCACCAGGCAAGTCGATAACGGGAAAAAAAACTAAAAGCAAGAATTAAAAAACAAAATAAACTGGTATAAGTAGGTAAAAACTGTTTATGAACATCAAATCCTGGAATTACCCCCAACCGATCAAAAGCAATAGGTAGGGCAGCTACAATAATAGTAGAAACGCTCATATAGTCTTTGAAAAACTGAGCGAAATTAACAAACCGTTGAGATTTATTTGGGGTTTTATTATTTTCTGTTTTTCCTTGTAGGTTAGCCATTATCCCATCGTTGAATAAACTAACTGTAAATCATGTATTATTATTATATCTGTGCCTTCTATTTTTAAAGAATAAAATATATATATTTTTTTGAATATATGTTTCATAATGTAAAAAAATATGATGCTGAGTCTTCGGTATTAAATTTCACCATCTTTAAATGTCGGTAAGGGGACTCCCGTTATAGGTAAGGGGGACGCATCGCAGCCGTAGGCAAGTACCCCCGAACCCTTAACGGGAGAGGAATTACCGACCAATACTTGACTGAGCGAAGCAAATCCGCTAAGATTACGGTTATATAGCGGAATCCGATTATGTTGTTGACTCAAACGGTTAGACTCAAACTGAATAAGTCCGAAAAAGAGATACTGGAAAACTTGTGTCACTTGTCCAAAAACTTGTTTAATGTTGGGCTTTACACAATTCGTCAATATTTCTTTCAAGAAAACAAATATCTCAGTTATGAATCTAATTATCATCTGTGCAAAGAGAATGAAAACTATCAACTCTTGGCAACAGATTGTGGGCAACAAACACTTAAATATGTCGATAGATGCTTTAAAGCATTTTTTAAGTTGCTCTCGATGAAAAAAGAAGGAATTTTCCAAGAGAGAATTAACCTCCCTAAGTATTTGCCAAAAGACGGCTTTTTTCCCTTGATTATTCCAATCAGAGCTAGACATAATTTTGCTAAAGATGAGTGGAAATTTAAAATTCCTACATCTCGCAAATATACAAGAGAACATGGTTCTGTCTATTTGACAATTCCTCCGAATTTGAGAGGATATCGGATTAAGGAAATCCGAATACTGCCCAAACAAAAAGGTAGATTCTTGGATGCTGCATTTGTTTATGAGTCCAAAGATGAGCAGATAAACGTTAACACTGATAAAGCAATCTCTATTGATTTTGGATTGAACAATTTGGCTACTGTTGTTAGCTCTACAGACGAATCTTTTATCATTGATGGACGTTGGCTTAAATCTAAAAATCAATGGTTTAATAAACGTCGAGCTAAACTTGTTTCTCACAAAGATAAACAAGGCATCAATCATCTCACCAAAAAAGAAGCTTGGTTGTCTTATCGGCGCAAAAATCAAGTCAATGATTACTTGAATAAAGCAGCTAAATACATCATCGATTTCTGTCTTAGTAGAAAGATTGGAACGATTGTTGTGGGCTATAACCCGACGCTTAAACAAAATAGCAATATGGGCAAACGCAATAATCAGAACTTTGTTCAAATTCCAATCTTTACCCTTCGTGTCAAGCTGAAAAGCCTCTGTGAGCGATATGGGTTGAACTATGTTGAACAAGAAGAATCTTATACTTCCAAAGCATCTAGCCTTGATCGTGACCAAATGCCTGTTTACAATGCCGATAATCCCGTCAAACCTAAGTTTTCTGGTAGACGAGTAAAACGAGGATTGTATAAGACAAGGGATGGTCATTTAATTAACGCTGATTGTAATGGAAGTTTAGGAATCGGTCTTAAAAGCAAGCATAAACTCAGTTTTGAGCGAGTGTCTAGGGTCTGCTTGACGCAGCCTGTAAGGATTAACGTCCTTCGAGAATCCCCCGTTATAGCGACGAGAGGAGCTTAACGGTGGGAGCCGTCAACCGCTAAAATGAAACAAAGTAGTCAAAAAATAAACTGTTTTACTTCTGACTTCTGACTTCCAACTTCTGACTTCCAAACTATGACCCTTACCACTCCCGTTGACTTTCAGGATCGCTTTGATATTATCGTAGTGGGTGCCGGCCATTCTGGGTGTGAAGCAGCCCTTGCAGCAGCCCGTTTAGGGTGTCGTACCCTGATGTTAACCCTCAACCTCGATCGCATCGCTTGGCAACCCTGTAACCCCGCAGTGGGGGGACCGGCTAAGTCTCAGTTAACCCATGAAGTAGACGCTTTGGGAGGAGAGATCGGCAAAATGGCCGATCGCACCTATCTACAAAAACGGGTTCTCAACTCTTCACGGGGACCGGCGGTATGGGCGTTACGGGCGCAGACGGATAAGCGAGAATATTCGGCTGTCATGAAGGAAATTGTCGAAAATCAAGAGAATTTAAGCATCCGAGAGGGAATGGTCACGGATCTGGTGTTGGGGAAAAACGATGAGGTGATAGGAATAGAGACCTATTTTGGCACTTGTTTCCAGGCCAAAGCGGTTATTTTGACCACTGGAACCTTTTTGGGGGGTAAGATATGGATCGGGAATAAGTCGATGGCAGCAGGAAGGGCGGGGGAGTTTGCTGCAGTAGGGTTAACCGAGACTCTCAACGATTTGGGGTTTGAAACAGGACGACTGAAAACCGGAACCCCGGCCAGGGTAGATAAGCGATCAGTAGACTATTCTCAGTTAGAACCCCAACCCCCCGATGAAGAAGTCCGTTGGTTTAGCTTCGATCCGGAGGCTTGGGTCAAACGAGAACAAATGAATTGTTATTTAACCCGAACCACTTCCAAGACTCATCAACTGATCAGAGATAACTTACATTTGTCTCCTATTTATGGTGGGTTTATTGATTCAAAAGGACCTCGTTATTGTCCCTCTATTGAAGATAAAATTGTCAGATTTGCTGATAAAGAAAGCCATCAAATTTTTATCGAACCCGAAGGAAGAGACATACCAGAATTGTATATACAAGGGTTTTCGACGGGGTTACCGGAAAACATACAATTAGGGATGTTAAGAACCCTACCAGGGTTGGAAAATTGTCTGATGTTGCGGCCTGCTTATGCAGTAGAATATGACTTTTTGCCGGCAACTCAATGTTACCCTACCTTGATGACTAAGAAGATTCAAGGGTTATTTTGTGCGGGACAAGTGAATGGAACCACGGGGTATGAGGAAGCAGCAGCGCAAGGAATTGTTGCTGGTATCAATGCGGTTAAATTTGTTAACAATGAAGAGATGATTATTTTCCCCAGAGAAGAAAGTTATCTCGGTACATTAATCGATGATTTATGTACAAAAGACCTGAGAGAACCCTATCGAATGTTAACCTCTCGGTCTGAATATCGCTTAATTTTACGGTCTGATAATGCGGATCAAAGAATGACTCCCCTAGGGCGAGAAATTGGTTTAATTGATGATCGTCGTTGGGCATTATTTGAACAAAAACAAGCCAATATTGTGGCCGAAAAAGAACGACTTTATGAAACAAGAATTAAAGAAAGAGACGAGGCAGCGATTAAGATTGTTAAGGATACTCAACAGCGCATTAAAGGGTCGGTTACCTTAGCTGATCTGTTACGCCGTCCTAAATTTCATTATCAACAGTTAGAAGAGTATGGTTTAGGCAATCAAAACTTAACAACCGTTGAAAAAGAAGGGGCCGAAATTGATATTAAATACTCCGGTTATTTAAAACGGCAACAGATTCAGATCGAACAAATTAGTCGACATAGTAATAAAAAATTGCCCTCAGACCTCGATTATATGACCATAGACACCCTTTCGATGGAAGCGAGGGAAAAATTATCAAAAGTGCGTCCCTTGACCCTGGGACAAGCGTCTCGTATTGGTGGGGTCAACCCGGCCGATATTAATGCGTTATTGGTTTATTTAGAACTGCGATCTCGAAGAGATCCGCTTCGTGGTGCGCGTCATCAATCCGTATCAAAGTAGGCTTGAAGTGTAGGGGTTAATCAAACCAAACCCCTAAAATTAACTAGGGTTCTTCCCCCGGTTCTAAAATGCGTTGAAACAAGTAACCAGTTCCCCTAGCAGTGAGAATTAACTCAGGATTACTGGGATCATCTTCTAATTTAGCTCGTAAACGGGAAATATGAACATCCACCACCCGAGTATCCACATGACGTTCGGGGGTATAACCCCACACTTCTTGCAAAATCTCAGAACGGGAAAAGGGTTCACCCGAACGACTGACTAATAACTCTAATAAGCTAAATTCCATCCCAGTTAGACGAATCCGTTCGTCTCCCTTATAGACTTGACGCTTATTGGTGTCAATTTTAATCGAAGCAATGGAAATGACCCCAGAACTGGGAATACCCGGTGCGCCATTTTTCTCCACCCGTCTTAACACCGAACGAATTCTGGCTTCTAACTCTTTGGGGGAAAAGGGTTTGACCACGTAATCGTCGGCCCCTAATTCTAACCCGGTAATGCGATCGGCCACATCTCCCAAAGCGGTTAACATGATGATAGGGATGTCAGACTCTTTGCGTAATTCTTGACAAACCCCGTAACCGTCTAATTTAGGCATCATCACGTCCAATACCACTAAGTCCGGTATGGCTTCATGAAAGATATCTAAAGCTTCTTCTCCGTCGGCCGCGGTAACGACATCGTAACCAATCATAGAAAGACGGGTTTCCAGAATACGACGGATACTGGCCTCGTCATCTACCACTAAAATTTTCTCTTTATGTGTTTCCAATGTTGCCCACGCTCCCTAATACTAAGTAAAATTGCTAATCTTTAAGTTGAATGGTTTCCCATCGATCGCTCTCAGATCCAGAATATCCCTTTTTTGCTATCCTTAAGCCTAAATTCTTGCTTGAGAATCTAAACATCATCTGAGTTTAAAGGGGGTTATTCCCTTAATACTCCTTATCATTTTCTAAGGTTTTTTTGTTGAGAGCCAATATTTTTTTAATTTTTTTAACGTTTCTTTAAATTTCATTATGGCTAAAACACGAACTGTTTACGTTTGTAGTGCTTGTGGGGCAGAATCGGTCCAATGGTTCGGCAAGTGCGAAGCTTGCGGGGAATATGGCACCTTAGAAGAGCAAATGGTAAGCACCTCAAGCTCGCCGGTGGGGGTAGCCCGAGGGGGGTGGCAATCAAACGCCCGTACCGATCATCGTGGCACCGTTGCCCCAAAACCTCGCATTTCTGTCCCTTTTAATGATATTACAGAAGAGGAACAAGCCCGCTTTCAATCGGGGTATGGAGAACTGGATCGGGTGTTAGGGGGTGGGGTGGTCCCCGGTTCTTTGGTATTGATTGGGGGTGATCCCGGTATTGGCAAATCTACGTTGTTATTACAAACTGCGAACCAGTTATCCCAACGATTACCCCGTATTTTATACGTTTCGGCGGAAGAATCGGGCCAACAGATTAAGTTACGAGCCTCTCGTTTAGGCGTTGCAGAAGCCAGTAGTGTCAGCGCAGCGAAAAAAGCAGAAAACAATGGGAAAAATGGCAACGGGAAGGGGCGAAAGAAGCAAGAAGAAGACCCAGGCCAGGCCAATCTGTTTATACTCCCTGAAACGGACTTAGAAGAGATTTTACGGGAGTTAGAATCCCTACAACCCCAAGTGGCTATTATTGATAGTATTCAAACGTTATACTTCGCTGCGTTGACCTCTGCGCCGGGGTCCGTGGCCCAAGTGAGAGAATGTACCTCGGCTTTGATGCAAGTGGCGAAACGGGATAATATTACCCTCTTTATTGTGGGTCATGTTACCAAAGAAGGGGCGATCGCCGGGCCCAGGGTATTGGAACATTTGGTGGATACGGTGTTATATTTTGAAGGCGATCGCTATGCCTCCCATCGTCTGTTGCGATCGGTGAAAAATCGTTTTGGGGCGACCCATGAAATCGGTATTTTTGAAATGGCTGAACACGGGTTAGTGGAGGTGGATAACCCTTCAGAATTATTTTTGGGCAACCGCGATGAGTTTGTCCCCGGAACCGCTACAGTGGTGGCTTGCGAAGGAACCCGTCCCATTGTGGTCGAGTTGCAAGCTTTGGTCAGTCCCACCAGCTATGCGTCCCCCCGTCGTTCCACCACTGGGGTTGAATACAGTCGCTTACAGCAAATTTTAGCAGTGTTAGAAAAAAGGGTGGGCATCCCTTTATCCAAGTTGGACGCTTATGTGGCTTCTGCGGGGGGGTTAGGAGTGGAAGAACCGGCCGCAGATTTGGGGGTAGCCATCGCTGTTGTGGCTAGTTTCAGGGACAGGGTGGTTGACCCGAGAACGGTGTTAATCGGAGAGGTGGGTTTAGGGGGACAGGTTCGTTTAGTCTCTCAGATGGAATTACGGTTAAAAGAAGCAGCAAAATTAGGTTTTAAACGGGCGATTGTTCCCAAAGGACAGAGTTTTGCTGATGATATTGGTTTAGAAATTATCGCCGTTGGTAAGGTGATTGATGCCATTATTGCTGCCATTCCACCACAACAAAAATTTGGGAAGGATTTAGATATGGAAGATTTTAAAGAAGAGGAAATGGCAGACAATTTTTAAATAAAAATCTTTCCTCCTGCCCCCTGCCTCCTGCCTCCTGCCTTGCCCAAAGGGCTATTAAATAAAAACATCCCCTAAGTTTTGAGACATTGACCTCAATTCTGATGCGGATAAATTAAACAAGGTTTGACAAGCGATCGCCTGACTTTGAGCCATTTGTCCATAGGAAAATACCCACGGGATATCTGGCTCCATTTCTGTTATAAACCAGTCCAAAATATAAGGACTTCCATAAATAATTAACCCTTTGATTATTGACTTTTTAAGTAATCTATGGTAAGCACCTTTTGCAGTTTCATTAAATCCTGCATTCCCCCGAAAAGGATTACCTCTGATAAAGATTTGTAGTAGGGTTTCTCTATCATCTTCTAACACATAACTAAATGTATTTTGATCAACTAATTGCAAGTTATAATCTAATAAATTAGGGATGATAAAGGCTGGCATTTGTCGCTCTAAAAAGTCCGCATTTAACAGATTATCCACGACAATTAGATTACGTTTCGAGGTTTCCTGTTTAGTTTTTAACGGTAAATTGTTACTGGTTCTAATGGAGTATTTGAGAATATTTTTAACAATATCTCTATCTTCTTTTTGAGATAATTGATAAACTGATAATTTTTCATTGTTATGATTAAATATTTTATTTTTTGCTTGCCAAATTTTATTAAGGGATTGGTCTATTCTTTCAACTGTTAATCTTCCAGATTTTACAGCATTATAAACCGAATTAATAGCCATTTCTGGATCATCTGGCATTAATAAAATATCAGCCCCCGCTTCTACAGCTTTGACTGCAATCTCTTCAGACTTAGCCAATTTTGCCACCCCTCCCATAATCAAAGCATCGGTGACAATTAAACCATCAAAACCTAATTTTTCTCTTAATTTACCAGTTAAAATCGATTGAGATAACGTAGCAGGATTCTCCTTATCCCAAGCATTAATTAATAAATGTGCTGTCATAATACTATCAACCTTTGCTTCAATTGCTGCTTGAAACGGCACTAATTCTATGTTCTCTAATCGTTCATTATTATGACTAATGATAGGTAAATCTAGATGAGAATCACTGCTAGTATCTCCATGGCCAGGAAAATGTTTAGCTGTAGTTAAAGCAGGATAATTTTTTGCTCCTTCAATAAAAGCTTTTGTTAACTCACTTACGACTTGAGGACTATCAGCAAAAGAGCGAATATTAATAACAGGATTATCGGGGTTATTATTAACATCAACAACAGGACTTAATATCCAATTAATTCCCATACCCAACGCTTCCTTTGCCGTCACTTCTCCCATTTTATAAGCATACTTTACCGCTAATTTTAAATCAGATTTCGCAATTTCACCTAAGGCCATAGGCGGTGGAAAATACGTCGCACCAGTAAACCGTTGTCCTACCCCTTCCTCAATATCGGCTGCAATAAAAAGAGAGGTTTTTGACCATTCTTGTAACTGTTGAGTTCTTAATAATAATTCGGCTGCACTTCCCCCCAATAAAATAACCCCGCCCAGATTTAACCTTGCTAACCAATCAGATAGTTTAGGGTTAGAAGCTTCCCAGACGGGGTAACGAATTTGATGATCAAACAAATAACCAGAAGTACGAACCACGATCATTTGTCCGATCTTTTCTTGTAAAGTAAATTGAGTCCAATCAGGTAATAAATTAGGCACAGAGATTTATGATTGTTTTAATCTTCTGCATTATAGGACTCATCTTCAGGGGGGAGTGTTTCGCGAATTTCGTTAAGAAGATGCAGCATTTTATCACCCCTTTCGATACCATGATCTTCAAAAAAAGTTACCTCTGGGGCCCGTCTTAAACGGATACGGCTTGCTAGTTCCTTTCTCACATACCCTTCTGAAGACTTTAACCCCTCCATGGTTTCCATTTTCGCTTCTTCTGTGCCGTAAATGCTGACAAAAATTTTAGCGTGTTGTAGATCCCCAGAAAGGTCCACATCGGTCACGCTGACCATTCCTGCACCGACTCGGTCATCTTTAATGTCAAACAGAAGCATTTGAGACACTTCGCGTTTAATTAACGAGGAAACGCGAGAAACCCGACGACTATTAGCCATGTTCGCCCCCTTTCTTTGACTAATGTGGGCAATAATTAGGGTTGAATTAACCACTACGCTAAACAGTATAGCAACCAAAACCCATCTAGTTTTCTGGAATGTATAGATTGTTTTCAGTTTCTCTGACGCTTGTCAACTTGAAGCCGGATTCAAGGTATTTTGAAAACAGCATCAGTGAATGCACTTAGAATTTTTTCAGGAGCATCAAAATCATGGGACATGGAACCGTTGGCAGTTGCGCCAAAACCGCCGAAGGACAAGCGAATGAATCTCCTTTTTCCCGTCTGTTTCTCAAAGAAGAACACGAATATAACGCCCATGCGATTTCTTTGTTATCCGGTGCATTAGGCCCCATGCAAGAAGGTTCCCCTAGTGACGCAAAACCAGGAATTAAAGCAGGTTTTACCTTTTTAGGTCAATTTATTGATCACGATTTAACGGAGTTTCGGGTGGTCGATGAGTCCTTACGCATTGTAGAAAGGAATCCCACCATCGGAGTCAGACAGGTGGTGGCCCCAGAAGAAAATCCCACTACAGCTAATGGCAGAACCGGAAAACTAGACCTCGACTCAGTGTATGGACTCTTAGGAACGGATAACCCGGCCCTGTTTGATAGTGACGGGTTTTTTATTCTCGGATCACAGTCCCGTCGCAATGGTAAAGGCCCTCGTGATATTCATCGTAATGTGGACTTTGCCGATGGTCGTTTGATCGCTGATCCGCGCAACGATGAAAACAAAATCATTGTGCAACTGCATATTCTCTTTATGCGTCTTCATAATAAAATTCATCAAGGTAAGGTCGGTAGCCATCCCCTCGGTAGCGATGGGTTCCACGCTACGAAAGAGAAGGTACAACAAGCATACCGACGAATTGTTGTCTGTGATTATCTCCCTCGCATTGTTAAAGCAGAGGTAATTAAGAATGTGATTAATAGCCTGAAAAATGGCACCAGCTTCTATCAACAGATGAACCGTCGGGTTAACCAGGCCATCGAATCGGAACAACCGGTCATGGCTATGCCGGTTGAGTTTGCCCATGCTGCTTTTCGTTTGGGCCATAGTCAACTACGCGATCGCTATTTGATGCAGCCTGGCCATTCCCTCCGTCTGTTTGAAACCTTTCCCAAGGCAGACAGCGACTTAGAGGGTGACTTACGGGGAGGACAAGGGATCACAGAAGAGTCTGAAATTGATTGGAATCTCTTTTTTGGTGAGAATGGCAACAATGGCTTACCGTTAGATACGTTATTACCCGCGTCAGTGTTCCGTTTACCCCGTCCGGCTGTGTCTGAACCCCCTATCTCTCTGGCCGAACGCAATATTCTACGGGGCGTTGATTTTGGCTTACCCAGTGGTCAAGAGGTAGCTGTGGCTTTGCGATCGGTTTATGGACCTGTTCCTATGGTCCCTGGGGATCAATTGGGGATTCCTACCGATGTGTTAGAAATTGAACCCAGTTTAGAAATTTTAACCCCATTGTGGTACTACATTCTACGAGAAGCAGAAGTGCTAAACCCCAATGAACCCCAACTAGGGGATGTTGGCGGTTATATCGTTGCAGAAACCATCTTAGGGTCGATCGTGGCCTCTGGGTTCGATATGGGAAGAGTGGGAGAACTTCGTAATCAGGATAAGTGTCGGCCAATTAATGAGGTGGATCAAATCGATTCTATGGTTGATTTATTGGTTTATTTAGAGGAAAGCGATGCCCCCTGTAAATGACTGACTTGGCTGCGTCAGCGGCTTCCGTTTTGGAATCAAAAAACATGATTTTTAAAGGCGCAACTGTTCATCGTTGCGTCTTTTATCTTGAAGCAACTAAACCGACAATTTCTTGCCCACATCGACTTAAAAAGTCTGTGATTGATTGACAGTCATCTTTATTGATTGAATATTTTTGATTGGTAGAAATATCAATATCAGCTTCATGTACAATAGAATTTCTTCTCGCTACTATCAGCTTTAATGTTGTTTGAGCGGTTCTATCATCCATTTCCATTTTACTCGCAATTTTTTGCCATTTGTATTTTTCATCCCAAATATAACTTAATCCTCGTGCAACTTTTTCAGGTTCTTGATAAGAAATCGTTTTCAATTTATTAAAAACTGCTTGCTCAAATATATATTCTTTCGGGGGAAGCATCGCAGGAGAAATTAACTCATTGTAAATTTCTATTGATATTGATTCTTGTAAATATTGAGGAGTTGGTTGTCTTTTTCCTGTAAAAATTTCAATCATTCCTATCCGAATAATATCATGAATTAGTTTATCAAAAGCACTAACAGAATAGACAATTTGCGCTCTTAATAAATCATCAAAAGCAAGGGGTGAGTTGATAGAGGTTTCTAAATATTCATAAAGTGCAGTCAGATTTTTCGCTTCTTCTATATTTTTATTGAATAGTCTTAATGCTTCATACATAGCTTAACAGTTCGACTAATTTATCGGTGAGAGATTGAAATTTTACTTTGAATGTGTCTCTCCTTATTTTCATTCCATCGAGAACAGTTCCTACTTCATGAAGTTCGTGATCTGTTAATTCAAATACAGGAACTCCTGCTTGATAAGATTTGGGTAATAACCCCTGAAAGTCTGGGATTTCATCAAGACAGTATCCACTGTCAATAAATTCTTGTGTATACTGTTCTGTATTTAAAGTCATTTTTACTTGAGTAATTGCTTCAAAAAATTCTCCTTTAATTGTCTCTTTTATTTGCTCAATATTATCTCTATACGGTTTTGCTGCACGTCCATTACGAATGTTAAAACGCTGAATTAAAGTTCCTAAAAATTTAGGTTCTCCTTCTAATAGTGGATAAGCAGAGTCAGCAAAAAGAGAAAGCGAATTTTTTTTCCATAAAACCCATTTTGGTAAAACAGATTTTAAGGTATCTATGGCCATAATTGAAAAAGGATCTGGATTAGTTGGAATAATAAAAGAATGAGATGATAGAAATAAGTTTTGATTAATTGCACTTAATCCTGGATTCAAATCAATTAATGTATAGTCAATGTTATATTTTTCTTCTGTTAGTTTGATTAACTCAGAAAAAGCACCAGGTAAATTCTGTAACGTTGCTATCGCATTATTTCCTGTTTGAGCAAATGTTAAAGCAGCATCATATTCTGATAAATTAGCGTGTCCTGCTAACAAATAGAGAGAGGGTGATCTAATAGGTGAAAAACAATTAACTGCTTGAATTGGACTGGGTTTTCCTGTAAAAGCAACTTGAACACCATCTTTAATATTATCTTCTTTCGTTTTATCATCTAAATAATATTGATCAAATTTATCCCCAAGCATTAAACTAGACAAATTACATTGTGGATCAGCATCCACAACTAAAACATTATTATTTTTAGATAACATCCATCCAATATTATAGATAGAAGTTGTTTTACTCACTCCACCTTTATGATTAAAAATAACGATTCTCTTAGCCATAATTTTTTTATCTCCTGTTTAATTAAATTCAAGCGATCGCTAATTTTTCTAAACTATTCTTACTTCTTCAAAGCTAAGGTTAATCCATCTGCAATAGGTAATAAACTCAAGATGATTCTCGGATCTTGATGCAGCTTTTCGTTAAAGTTTCTAATTTTTTGAGTGCGATTATCATTAATATTAGGATCAGCAACTTTTCCTCCCCATAATACATTATCAATCGCGATTAATCCCCCCGGTTTCACTAACCACAAGGCTTTTTCATAATAATTATTATAGTTACTTTTATCGGCATCAATAAAAGCAAAATCAAAGCTGTTATTTTCTCCTTCTGCAATTAATTTATCTAAGGTTTCTAAAGCAGGAGCAAGATGTAACTTTATTTTATGACTAACCCCTGCTTTTTCCCAAAATTCTTGGGCTATTTTGGTTGTTTCTTCATCTACATCACAAGCAATCACTTGACCATCCGAAGGCAAAGCTAAGGCAATCACTAAGGCACTATATCCTGTAAAAACCCCAATATCTAGGGTTTTTTTTGCCCCTATTAACTGCACTAATAAAGCCATAAACTGACCTTGTTCTGGTGCAATTTGCATTCTCGCCATCGGCTGCTTTTCAGTCTCTTTTCTTAACTGTTTTAATACGTCTGATTCTCTCAGAGAAACCCGTTGAAAATATTCGTATAATTGTGCATCTAATCCTAATGTTTGATTTGCCATTATTTTCTTTCTCAGACTATCTTCTAAATTTTGTTAACCACCACCAACAATAGTGACAATTTCTAAGCGATCGCCATTTTTTAGGATAGTATTTTCCCAATATTGTCGGTGTAAAATTTCTCCATTATATTCAACAGCAACCAGGCGAGGATTGAGTCCCATTGCTGCTAAAAATTGAGGTAAATTATTCCCTGATGAACAGTTTTTTTCCTCTCCATTTACTTGTAATTTAATGGTTTCTGTGCTATTCATTTTTGACTATTCCTTTAATTTTTTTAATAATTTTTCTGTTGTTTTCTGAGGATCATCTGCTCCCATAATAGCACGAACAACAGCCATCTGAGTTGCGCCGGCTTCTCTCACCTCAGTAACATTATGTTCATCAATTCCACCAATAGCAAACCAAGGAATGGGAGAATTTTCGGCTGCATATTTCACATAGTCTAAACCGGCGGGTTGTTTATCGGGTTTCGTGGGTGTGGCATACACCGGACCCACACCGATATAATCTGCCCCTTCTGCGATCGCTTTTGCCATTTCTTGGGGGTTGGTGGTAGAACGTCCGATGATTTTATTGGGTCCTAATATTTGTCTGGCCAGGGCGATCGGGATATCTTGTTGTCCTAAATGAACCCCATCTGCACCCACTTCTAAGGCGATATCAGCCCGATCATTGACAATAAATAAAGCATCATATTTATGGCATAGTTCAGACAATTTTTGGCACATTTCTAGACAGACCAGATCATCTATATTTTTCTTTCTATATTGAACTAACGTTAAGCCCCCTTGTAGGGCAGATTCCACAATTTTGAATAAATTTTCTGTAGAAGCAGTGACTAAATATAAGGCAGAATCTTTTAATTTTTGATATCTAGAAGCCTGTAATAACTCACTTTCTAATGTATAGACTTGATAACGAATTTTTTTACAAGCATGGGCCATATGGGAATCATAAAGTTTGCCGTATTCTTCTAATACCCTTAACCCTTCTTGAACCCGACATAAATTAGCTTGTAAAAGGTGTTCAATATTTTCTCTTTTTTCTTCTTGGGGATGGGATAAACTTGTGCCAGGATCATTCGGCGTATCCCTAGCCATCCGTAACTCTAATGTATGCCACTGGGCAATTTCTTGACGCATTTGTTTACACTGTTCTGCCCAATCACTATTTTCTAATCCTAAGCGACACCATTCTTCAATAACTCTTAATCCCTCCCTTACCCGGTCTAAGTTAGCATCTAAAATGCGATAAATGGCTAAATTTTTATTCATGTTTTAAGCTAGATTATAGTTTAACAAAAGGTGCGCTGCTCAAAGACGAACGCACCTTATTTTTAATTGATTGACTTGAATCAATTAAGCTTCAACTAAACGAATAGCAGCCCCTAAACCGGCGGCCATTTCTTCAGGGGTAATTTTGCCATCGTGGTTAACATCAATAGCATCAAAAACCACATCGGTTCCTGCCCATTCTTCACGGGTAATAAAGCCATCCCCATCTAAATCATAAACACGGAAAATGTCAGCAGCAGCATTATTAACCGTAGTTTCTCCTTCCAGACGGGTTAATCGTTCTTTGAGCATTTCTTCTAAGGTTTCTAGGGCTTTGGTAAAGCCATTGATCCCTTCATCTAGCTTTTCATAAGCCATTTTATCCTCTTGGTGCATCTGATCAAAAGTTGCTTGATCCATGGCAATTTTTTCAATGTCCATCTTAGCAGCAACTTCAGGATCTAGCTTACGGGGTAACCCTTCTTCGGTGGAATTTAACTGATCTAATAACTTAGGGGAAATGGTTAATAAATCACAACCCGCTAACTCACAAATTTCTCCAATATTACGGAAACTGGCTCCCATCACTTCGGTTTTGTGACCAAATTTTTTGTAATAATTGTAGATACTGGTAACAGACATAACCCCAGGATCTTCTGTGGCTGTATATTCTTTTCCTGTTTCTTTTTTGTACCAGTCTAAAATACGACCCACAAAAGGAGAAATTAAGGTGACATTGGCTTCTGCACAAGCCACAGCTTGGTGCATCCCAAAGAGTAGGGTTAAATTACAGTGAATCCCTTCTTTTTCTAAGATTTCGGCGGCTTTAATCCCTTCCCAAGTCGAAGCAATTTTAATTAAAATGCGATCGCGGGAAACCCCGGCTTTTTCGTATTCAGAAATCAAGTAGCGTGCCTTTTCCAAAGTGGCTTCTGTGTCATAAGATAAGCGGGCATCCACTTCCGTCGAAACACGGCCAGGAATAATTTCCAGGATTTTTAAGCCAAACGCCACCGCCAAGCGATCGAAGGCTAACGTCACCACGTCGGACTCGTCCGCCTCTTTTCCTAACTCTTCTCTGGCGGTTTTGAGGGTATCATCCACAATAGATTGATATTGTGGCATTTGGGCTGCTGCGGTGATTAAAGAGGGATTAGTGGTCGCATCACGGGGGGTAAAGGTTTCAATGGCTTGAATATCCCCTGTATCAGCAACAACAATGGTAAATTTTCTCAATTGTTCTAATAATGTTGCCATATTTACTCCTTACGATAGAGGTAAAAATTCCAAAATTTAAGCAAATAACTTAAGCGTCATCAACCCTGATCATGCTATCTTTTTAACCATATCAGTTACTGCTTGTGACGATGGATAACTTCAGAAATTCCTAATAATTTAGGCTGCTTTTTTTTCTCGCTTAATTAAGATTCTTGTCTTAAATTTCGACCGCTTTGATCGGTACGATAAATCCAAGTGCTTTGACCATCAGTGACCAGAATTCGCCAGCCTTCTACTAAAGCTTGGGTACAAAATTCATCCGGTTGGGCTAATCCTAAACAACCATCTGACCAAGTTTTGGCCTCTGTTTGTTGAACCTCTAAGTTATCGGCCTCAATGGCATGGTTCTCAGTGATATGGTTAAAAACAGCATCGATGACGGTCTGAGGGGCTTCGGTGTTATTGCTCATGGTGGGTTGACTGATATTGGCTTCAGGGGTAGATTGCGGGAGATCGGACTGGGGTGAGGGCTGACAGCCCCAAATAATAATCAAAATAACGAAACAGCAATAGAGACAAAAATTTCTCATTCATTCCTCCATAACAGAGTCCGCTTACAAATTTTCCTAGGCAATAGCATGATTTACCGACAGTTTTGGGAATTCTTAAGATATACAAGACTATATTTTTAATCCTCTAGATGTCTTCTCCCTGGTTTTCCCGTCAACCTTTCCTTGCTCAAACCACAGAAAATCCCTCTAACCCTTCTGTGACTCCTGCTGCTGTTTCTTCTGGTTCCAGTGGACAATTGTGGATGATTAGCACCCTTATCCTTGTGATCATCTTAGGGATTTTAATCGGCTACGGGCAATGGCAACTTACCCAAGCTAAAAAAGCTCTCAAATTTGAAAAGTTTAAAAGCAAGGATCTCAAGAAAAAGTTAAAACTTGCTTTAGTGACCATCAGAAAAATGGAGACGAACCCCGATCTCGTTTATGCGAGGGAATTTAACTTAGATTATTTACGAATGCGTATGGATGAAGAGGTGTTCCACTATGTGGTGGTGAATCAAATTAAAATGAAAGTGACGCAGTTGGTGGGTGCAGCTTTACGTCCTAGTACCGATCAAGTGCAAGCGGGGGTCATTGCCGGGGGGCGCAATATTGATGAAAGTTTTGATGTGACCTACGAAGTGGAAACCCAAGAAGGACAGTGGAATCAAGGGGTTTTGTTTCGTATTTCCATTCAACTGATGAAACTGCCCACCCAGTCCAGTGCATCAACCGTCAGTCAAATTATTGAATGTATCGAAGCCTTTTTATCCCCCACCACAGATAACGAAAATTGGCAACCCGCCATACAAGGACAAGTGGTATTGATTAGTTGGGATCAAAAAGCGAAACCCACCCCCCTATTGGTTTTAGAACAGTCAGAAGAGGGTCTCAATCTTACCCAGAAAAACCATGTTTCTTCTCACCGCATTTCCTCTTCTTGAGAGCAGTTTGCTCAAAAGTTGATTGAACCTCCCTTCACGGGACGTGAGGGATTCCCATATAGACTCTTAACTAGACTAGAATAGTCCCCGTCAGACCGCCATTACTGGGCTGTTTAACCACGGGCGCACCGACCGCAGTTTGTTCTAAACCTCTTTGTTTTACTACTATTGAAGCTGCAACGTCTCTATCACTTTCAAAACCACATTCAGGACACTTGTGAACTCTTATATTTAGTTCTTTTTTACCTGTATGTGTCCCACAATTTGGACAAATTTGTGATGTGTAATCCTTATCAACTTTTGCAAAATAGGTGTCTGTTTGACTACAAACATATTCTAATATAGTAAAGAATTGACCTAAACCCATATCTAAGGATTGCTTACAAAACAGCCCTTTAGACCATGATTTAAAGTTAATATCTTCTACAAATATCATTCCATTTTCTTTACAAAGTTGATGAGCTAATTTGAAATGATAGTCTTTTCTTCTATTAGCTACTGCTTCATATAGTAAAGCAATTCTATGATTTAACCTCTTCCATTTATTAGAGCCTTTGTTTTTATTTCTAAGCTTTCTTTGTAGTAATTCAATCTTACGCAGTGCTTTGTTTAAAAACTTAGGTCTAGGAATAGTTAAACCATCTGATGTTGCTATCATGCTTTGAATACCAACATCTAAACCTAATGCGTGACCATGAGGA
>JASJBX010000059.1 GCA_030066295.1 Crocosphaera sp. | reverse complement strand
AGCGCGAAAAAAAGCGCGAGCGTTTAATTGCAAAATATGCTGAAAAACGAGCAGCCCTTAAGGAAGCTTTTGAAAACGCAGAAGATTTTGAAGAAAAAATCGAAATTCATCGTCAAATTCAACGCCTTCCCCGTAATAGTGCGCCCAGTCGTCACCGTAACCGTTGCTGGTTAACCGGTCGTCCCAGAGGTTATTATCGTGATTTTGGCTTATCTCGTAACGTCCTCAGAGAATGGGCTCACGAGGGATTATTACCCGGCGTGGTTAAATCCAGTTGGTAACAGATTAAAAAGCTCAGGGCATACCCTTGACTATGCCCTATTTAGTTCTGTCCACAACAGCGATCAATACCTAAACTATCAAGAATCAGATCACTGACAGCATTCGCTACAGCAAACTCACTAAAAAAGCTTTCCCTAAAGTCAAACGCTTGCATTTCTGTGACAATAGCAATCACCAAGCTACCGAGATCATTTTCCCCTTCCAGCCGTTGACGGACAAAGATTTGAGCCGCCCGTTGGGCAATGGTTTCATTGACCTGTTCAGGAATAAACTCTTGGTTGAGCCAGTTTTGCAAAGCCACTTGTAACCACTCCCCTTCTTGTTGGGGATTACGAATGGGGGGTAAAGTGATTGGAGGAATGGGTTGAGCCGTCATAATAATCGATTCAGTGCGGAAAATTGACGATGGAATTTACCGAAAATATAGACCCCATTATACAGGGATATGCTCAAGGTTACTTTTTAATGGCAGATGAAAATGATGTCTTGGGTTGGTATTCGAGTCGTCAACGCGCTCTAATCCCCCTAGATGAGCGTTTTCGCTATCCAAAATCCCTAAAACGAGTTTTGAATCAAAATATCTTTTCTGTCGCCATTGACCGCGATTTTATAGGGGTTTGTCAGGGTTGCGCTAATCGGGAAACCACTTGGATCGCTCCGGAACTTATTGATATCTATTATCAACTACATTTAGCCGGTTACGCCCATAGTTTTGAAACTTGGCAAGGGGATGAGTTAGCCGGCGGCATTTTAGGGATTACTATTGGTGGTGCATTTATCGGGGAATCCATGTTTTTTCGTATCCCTAACGGCTCAAAAGTGGCTATGGTTAAATTAGTGGGACATTTGAAAGCGCGAGGATTTACCCTCTTTGATGCTCAGTTGCAAAACGACCATTTAGCAAGATTTGGTTCTTATTTAGTCAGCGACCAAGAATACGAAAAAATGCTACAGGAAGCCCTAAGTCATCCCTGTGTTTTCCTTTGAATGAGTTACAAAATAGCTAATTTTTCTAACACGGGTTTTGTGGAAACAACATGACGACTTAACCCTAATTTTTCCGGCTCAATACCCAAAGATAAAGCCACAAGTTGAGGTAAGTGTAACACCGGCAAACCCAGTTCTTCCCCGATCGCTTTTTCTACTTCTGGTTGTCGAGAATCCAAGTTTAAATGGCACAGAGGACAAGGAGTGACTAAACAATCGGCACCCGCTTCTATGGCTTCTTTAATGTGATTTCCTGCCATTTTAAAGGATTGTTCTGTGGCATAACTAGATAAGGGCCAACCACAACATTGTGTTCTTCCTTGATAATAAATGGGGGTAGCCCCAACGGCACGAAAAACGTTTTCTAAGGATTCTGGGTTAAACTTATTATCATAAGGCAGTTTATCCTGGGTTCTTAATAAATAACACCCATAAAAAGCAGCACAGTTTAGCCCTGAGAGTTTATATTTTACCTTTTTAGCTAAGGTATCTAAACCATAGTCAGCCACTAACGCCCATAATAAATGCTTGACTTCTGTACTCCCTTGATAGGGGGAACACTGTTCTTTTTTGAGAAATCCATTAACCGTCTCAAAATACCCAGGATCACTATTTTTAGCTTCTTTCAACCGTTCGTCCACATGACCGATGACCCCCTGACAGGTGCTACAATGGGTCAGCAACGGTAAATTAAGGGATTCAGCTAAAGCAATGTTACGGGCGTTTACCGTATCTTCTAACAGTTGAGAATCTTCTTTGTAGGTTCCTGAACCACAACAGGCAGCTTTTTTCAGTTCAATTAATTCGATACCTAAAGCCTCTGTTAAAACTGCAGTGGATAAATACAGTTCACGACAAGCACCTTGAGCTACACAACCTGGATAATAAGCGTATTTTAGCATTTGATTTCATGAATGGAATTTAACTTCGCTCGAAAGGGACTCTACTATCAACCCTATCTAACTTAGAGATGATTAGATAGGGTTCCTTTAGTTGATTGCGTTTAAGCAAACCCTTTACCCTTAGTTGCAACAGGAAGGGCTAAACAATGTTCAATTTGTTGATATAACTTATCTTTATCGAGATTTTGCCCAATCAAAACCAATTGATTTTTCGGCGTTCCTTTCCATTCATCATCTTCTAAGGTAAACCGTTTCCCACTGAGGTGAAAAATATGACGTTTCTCACTTTCATTAAACCATAATACCCCTTTCGCCCGAAAGACATTAGCAGGTAATTGATTATCTAGAAAATATTGAAACTTACGAATGGACAAAGGTTGATCGCTTTCAAAAGAAATAGAAGTAAATCCATCATTTTCTAGGTGGTGGGAATGGTGATCATGATGGTGATGATCGTGATCATGATCGTGATCGTGGGGATGGTGGTGATCGTGATCATGATCATGAGTTGCTTCGTCGTGATCAAAATATTTATCTGACTCAAACAATCCTACACTGAGGACTAACGGCAAGGGAACTTGAGACTTTTGAGTGCGTAAAATTCTCGCCGATTCTTTAATATCCCTAATACGAATTTCTAGAGCGTCTACATCCCCTTCATCGACTAAATCAGTTTTATTGAGAACAATAATATCTCCGTAAGCAATTTGACTATGAGCCGCTTCTGAATTGAATAAATCTAAACTAAAATTGGCACAATCTACCATTGTCACGATAGAATCTAGACGGGTCATGTCTCTTAATTCTGTGCCTAAAAAAGTGAGGGCAACCGGTAAAGGATCAGCTAGTCCGGTGGTTTCAACAATTAGATAATCAACTTTTTCGGGTCGTTCTAAAACTTTGTAAACCGCTTGAACTAAATCCTCATTAATGGTGCAACAAACACAGCCATTATTGAGTTCCACCATATTATCATCGGTGGCAACAATTAGTTCATTGTCAATGCCAATTTCTCCAAATTCATTGACCAAAACTGCGGTTTTAATCCCCTCTTGATTGGTGAGAATATGATTAAGAAGGGTTGTTTTTCCGCTGCCGAGAAATCCTGTAATAATAGTGACGGGTAAACCATGTTTTGGGGCATCCATCGTGTCAGAATTTCCTGACTTTTTATCCACTGTCTGCATAATCTTTCCGTTAGTAAAATACCAAAAGACTGAAGTTTACGTTATCATTCTCTAGCTTAATGATAACGTAAAATAATTAACAACAATCTTTAATCTCACCCTTTTATTATAAGGCAAGGACTGATGATTATCCTAGGAAAAAAAGAGCCGGGGACTCCGGCCAGATTAAAAATAATCAATGATTAACCTTTTTGGTCTTGATTCGAGTCAGGGGACTGGGGATGAATTTGTTCGGCCTCGGGACAATCATCAGAAACAAAAATTTCTGAGTTGTATCTGGGAACAGACGCTAACTTTTGGCTAACAGCCCCAATACTTTCTAGTCTGACCATTTCTTCCCAAGAACTGACTTCCTCGTCCTCTTCGGTTTCGTAACGAATGGTGACTAAGTCCCCTTCCAAAGAGACAATAGTCGCACCTTCGATCCAACGTTGCTGATCCCGCAAGAACAGACAAACTTCTCGGCCCTCTGTACAAAGTTGATAAATCTTGCGGTGTAGCATAGCTATCTCCTGAGCAGGTAACAATCTTTGATGACTTTACCTTAACATTAAAAATCCTCTCTAGGCTATGTTAAGAAGCCTGTTTTTTCAATAGCATGGATCACATCTTTTTCGGGTTATGATTGCAAAGATGGATGATCCAGCCAAAATGGTGCAATGGATGTCTCAATTGCTATTCGTTGACGTTAGGGACTGGCTTAATTATTCTTCATCCCATGCTTCAACCACTAATACCTCACTCACGGGATCTTGCATAGTGAAACCGAACTCTAATAGTTCTTTCTTCCAGTAAGACCAGTCATTTCCGTAAAGGAGGGCTAGTTTCCAGATACTATCGCCGGGTTTAAGAACGTTTGACTCCACCAGGGAGGAAACTTTTCGTTGAAACTTCATCATAGGATGAGCGACTTGGTTCGTCATAGACTCAATTAATTTGCGTTTACTAAATTTTACAAATGCTCTCTTGAGCAACACTTCTCTTGATAGGTTTCGTGTTTTCTTAAATCGTAGGTATTTGTCCGAGCGGATGCTTTGAGAAGTATTTTCACTTTCTCAGTTATAACCGATTTATTCATTTTCTGCAAGTCTTTTTGCTCAAAAGTTCGGGAATTACTACCAAAAACCTTAAGACTGGTACTCTGAGGCAACAATCATGGACCCAATTCCGCGATCAGTGAAGATTTCCAGCAAAAGAGCATGGGGAATACGACCATCAATAATATGGGCGGCCCGCACCCCTTGAGCCAGCGATCGCACACAACAATTGACTTTTGGGATCATCCCACCAGCAACAATGCCTTGAGCAATCAAGTCCCTAGCTTGTTTAATGTCTAATTTCGTTAACAAGGTGTTGGGATCTTTATAATCTTCCAGAATACCTGGGGTATCGGTCAACAAAATCAATTTTTCTGCCCCTAAGGCTGCTGCCACTTCTCCTGCGAATGTGTCGGCATTAATATTATAAGCCTGTCCATGATCATCGGCAGCTACCGAAGAAATAACGGGGATATAGTTATCAGTCACTAAAGAGTGAACAACTTTAACATTAACTTTGCTCACTTCTCCGACAAAGCCAATATCTTCTTTATCCACAGGTCGGGCTTTAACTAGGTTACCATCTTTTCCACAGAGTCCTACCCCATGGCCGCCAGCTTTATTGATTAAAGAGACTAATTCTTTATTAACCCGTCCCACTAAGACCATTTCGACCACATCCATTGTGGCAGCGTCGGTGACTCTTAACCCGTCTTTAAATTGAGGTTCAATACCAAGTTTATCTAACCAACTATTAATTTCTGGTCCGCCACCATGAACCACCACAGGATGAACGCCGACACAAGCGAGAAAGATAATATCCCGAATGACCTTATCTTTGAGAGAACTATCCTTCATGGCCGCCCCTCCGTATTTGATGACAACGGTGCGTCCAGCGAATTGTTGGATGTAGGGAAGGGCTTCGCTTAAGACTCGAACACGGTTAGCATCGGCTTCTTGTATATATTCGTTTTCGCTACTCATAAATTAATAGTTATAATTCGCAAGACCTTAAGAATGATAACATTATTGTTGCTAGTTTTGTCATGGTTATAATTATAAAATATTATTAAATTTTATGGTGCGAACAATAACAGTAACTAAAAAACACAAAAAAAATATCAACGGTGAATACGAAAAGATACACGGAATGGTTAGGGTTAATGATTGGTAATTCTCGACTGCATTGGGGATATTTTCAGGGTGAAAGTTTACGGAATAGTTGGGATACCAGCCATATTCAGCAAGTTGTTCAGGCTTCCAGTTTACCTGATGATTGTCTTCTTCCTCACATTTCTCCTATCTTACCTTTATTGGTCGCTTCTGTGGTTCCTTCTCAAACTAAATTATGGAAACATTATCAACAATTTAAGTTGATTAAGTTAGAAGATATCCCTCTCAATAATCTTTATGCAACCATCGGCATTGATCGTGCTTTAGCTGCATTGGGTTCAGGAGAAAAGTATAATTTTCCTTGTTTAGTGATTGATGCTGGTACCGCTTTAACTTTGACGGGAATTGATAATAAGCTCAATTTTATTGGAGGAGCTATTTTACCTGGATTAAAGTTACAATTTGATTTATTATCAAGCAAAACAGCAGCTTTACCTAATCTTGAGTTACCAAAACAATTAGGCGATCGCTGGGCAAATCATACAGAAAATGCCATCATCAGTGGTATTTTATACACTGTTTTAAGTGGACTCAAAACGTTCATAGATGATTGGTTAATTAAGTATCCTGAGAGTACCATGATTTTAACCGGTGGAGATGCTGAAAAATTATATGATTATTTTAAACAATATAATTATGAACAATTGGACAACTTAATAGTGGATCAAAATCTTATTTTTTGGGGAATGCGATCGCTTTATCTTTCAGATATTTACTTTTAAAGGATGATCATGAAACAAAAATATTTACTGCGTTTATTTATTCTGACACTGAGTTTATCAATTTTCTTGGGTTCGGTAAGTTCTTCCTATTCTCAAAATCCTCCTTCTGTTCTTTTTAAACAGCAAGCACTTAGTCAGGAGATTAAAGGATATGCAAAGCGTCATGTTGATAATAATGAGAATATGAAAACTGAACTTATTAAGGATCTTTATGAGGATAATTCTGTTGGGCTGACAAAAAGTCAAATTGGTGAGATTTATGAAACAGAGTATACGCAACTAAAACAACAAAAATCAGCCGATAATAATAGTTTTTGGAATCAACTACCTAAAGACTTATCAGATTGGATAGTAATAGTTATTGGGGGGATGGGATGGATTTATGCAGCAACTTCAAAAGTAGTAAATAAGTGGATTACAACAATAATTGAAAAGATAGGTGACTGGAGTTATAAGCAACTGTCTGGATTACCTTTTTTTGAAGATATTAACCTTAAGGGTTATCGTAAAGCTTTAGGGAAAAAATATGAAAAACTAAATATTTCTTTTAGTGATAATCATTCTTTAGAGATGAGAGATGTCTATGTTCCTTTAAAAGTATCGGGAAGCAAAGACTATCAATTAATTGAAGTTGAGCATGCCCTTAATGACTATAAACGTTTAGTTGTAAAAGGTGCGCCAGGTTCCGGAAAATCAATGTTGTGTCGAAGTTTATGTATAGAGTATGTAGACGATAAATTAAAATATTTATTGGAGCAACCTATTCCTCTTTTATTGGAGTTACATGGGTTAAAAGAGTCTAATCTAACTGTAGAAACTTTAAAGAAAAAATTAGTTGAGATTTGTGCTTTAAATGATTTTCCTAAAGCGGATAATTTTATTGATAACGGGTTAAAGAAGGGAAGACTCTTTTTACTATTTGATGGGTTGGATGAAGTAAAAAGTGAGATCAGATCATCAGTTATTGAGGTAATTAAAATTTTTTTGGATACTTATGAAAAATGCCGAGTTATTATTACTTGTCGTGCAGCAGTTTATGACAATCAATTTATTAATGTTGTCGATCAAACTTTAGAGATAGAAGAGTTTAGAGATCGACAAATTCGAGACTTTCTTAAAGCATGGGAGTCTCAAATGCCTACTGGAAAATCAGCAGAACAACTGATGGAAGAATTGCGAAAACGACCCAGAATTATGGAGTTAGCTAGAAATCCTTTATTATTAACGATGATTACTGATCTTTATACTAAGACATTTTTTATTTTGCCTCATTCTCGTGGCGACTTTTATAAACAAGCAACAGAAATCTTCCTTGAACGTCGAGATACAGAGAAAAATATAGCTAATGACTACGAAGGAAAAGATAAAAGACGAGTTTTGCAATCTCTGGCTTTATATCTTTATGACTCTCAACAACAAGATCGTCGTGAAATCTCTTATGATAGCATGAGAAATAAACTGAATGAAGTTCTCCCTTCTCTTAATTTAAGTCCTAATGATACCAACCCTATTATCAAAGAAATTTGCGATCGCAGTGGTTTATTATTATGTCTTGATGGAGGAGAGAATTATAAGTTTGCTCATCTTACGTTACAAGAATATTTTGCGGCAGAAGCTTTAAGAGAAAATGAAAAAGATTTAATTAATAAGTTTAAAATCGATACCGTTGCATGGCGAGAAATTGTTAAATTATGGTGTGGTTTAGCTACCGATAGCACTAACTTAATTCGGGAGGTTTATGAAAAAGATCCTTTAGCAGCGTTGGAATGTTTAGCGGATGCTCAAGTGGTTGATGAAACGTTAGCTAACAAGATTATTGAGTATTTTAAACAACAACTGCTTAGTCAAGAAGATACGGACAATATTGCTAAGGCTTTAGCTGCTGTGGCTGCTGATTATCGTCCCAGAGGAAAAGCTTTGTTACAGTTTTTAATTGATATTATGGAGAAGGATGATAACCTTAGTCATAAACAAGCAGCAGCGAAGACGTTATCTTACACAAATTTACCTCAAGTAGTAGAGACTTTAGCTACATACTATCATCAACCCCATTTATTAGAAGTTCGTCAGGAATTAATTAGAATGGGTGATTTAGCTGTATCAACCCTGGAATCTATTGCGATGAAAGATTGTGAGGAAGCAATGGATGATTTAGTGGCTATTGGGACTCATGATGCTGCTGATGCTTTAAATAAGTTGCTGGATTATCCTCAATTAGAAGAAAAAGCTGCTTGGCGAGTTGCTACTGTTTTAGATAAACTTAAGGAAGATGAAACTATCAGCGATCGCTTTTGATTTTGATTGACAACTGACAATCAGTACCTGGACAAAAATAAACGTTACAGTTGAGAAGAGGCAGGAGTTATAGTGGTTTCAAATAAGTTTGAGACAGAGTAGTGTGAGCATCCTGCTCACTATGCTACAAATAAAGTAGGCTTGTTTTGTCTCATTTTTATTGAAATTAACTATAAGAGTTACATATTAGGTGTACCTCGCTCGTTAAGAGAAACGCTATAATGTTCTTCAATACAAGAAAAGTTTATTAATTGTCCCTGTCAATAACCAGATTTAATTTAATCTAATTTAGCACAATTTTACCTATTACCATGCTTATGTTATTTCGTCAAGGCAGACTTTACAAAAATTCTCGATAAGTAAAAATGAACTACAAGAGATCAATCTTAAAACCTTGAAAATTTGTGGAGATATGAAGACAAAAGATTAATCAAAGAACGAAATAATGATGATTAGAGGGGGAAAGGTTTATTTTTGGATATAGTTAAAGCTCATCCTACCTGAAATATTTATAACACGAAAATAACCAAAATGCAAATATCAGGCAAATTTAGTTAAAATCTGGGAAAATCATTCAATCATGAAGTTATGTAACGAAAAACTTTAGATTGAAAGATATCATGATTATGCTTAAAAAATATAACTTTTGATTATACAAAATCAGCAAACTAGACATTTCTATTTTGATGACAGATAGAAAATTTAGAGTAACTTATGATATGTAGATAACAATACTATTATAAGCCATCCAACTGACACAAATCATGAGAATTAATAGTTTAGACTTCTTTGCTAGGCGAAGACGCAGAACAACAAGAACTGAATCATCTAATGAAGATTATAGTTGGATTTGGGAACCTTTTAAAGATGCTAGGGATTCAAAGGTAGCTCAAGCAGCTTGTTCAATTGCTAAAAGTATTGCCAATAGTTCTCCTGATAACATTCCTAAAAATAAATTAAAGGTTGACCCTCGTATTGCCATTCCTTTATGTGCGATCGTTCTTCAAAATGATCTTGATCTTGATAATATCAATGTCAATGGACTAAATAGAGATGAACTTATGTTAATAGCCGACTCTGACAACTTCGTTAATTACTTTTTGAAAAAAACACAACCTAGTCCTCGTTGGCGATATTTATTTAATAGCTTACCTCCTCAGTTACAAGAAAATTTATGTTATTGTCTAAGGAAGTCTCGTCTTCCTACTAAGAATGATTGGCGTAATTTATTTGAGGATAATAACTATCACTTTAATTCCAGTTTGAATTCCATTTTTGTTATTGCTATCCTCTTTTTTATTTCGTTAATAGCTATTATAGGAATGTTTTCTTTTTTATTCCTTGAGATCAATTTATTCCTTGAGATCAATTTCTTACTTGAAATATTTTTGATTTGTAGCTTGAGTACCCTCTTAGGTTTTTGGATTTATTTTAGTGAATATAATTTTTCTATTACATATTTACGGTACATAAATGATGATAATAATTTCATTATTTATATTTGTGCTGCTGGATGTGAATTATCTATATTCCTAATATTAAATAATATATTTCTATTAAATAATATAAAACCTTTCATATTTACAAGTTTTCCTCTATGTATCTTATTTGGTGTTTTCTTCGATAGTTATTTTATATTACTTATATCTAAAATAACTGATGATATTGTGCCGATTATTGTGGGGATTATTGGGGTGATTATTGCGGGGATTATTAGTTTTATTCCTGCTATTCCTGTCTTAAGCTTAACTATTGAGTCCATTATTTTGTTGATTATTGGGTTGATTATTGGGTTGATTATTGGGTTGATTATTGTGGTACTAATACAGTCTTTGAAACGTTTATTTGTGTCAACTCTTCTGCTTTGTTCCTTTTTATCTACTCCTTATTTCCTTAACTATACTCTGATTAATTTATTATCCTTGGGATGGAGAGAAATATTGCTATTTTGGTTAACTACTTTAGGGATAGGTGGAATACTTTACTGGAGAGGAAAAACCCTTGATTATGAAGCAAGAAACCCCTTAACAAGAAATCCCTTAAAAGGAATATTAGATAATACCATCAATAATTAAACCCTTAAACTTATTCATCTTCTTTCTTTCCTCGTATGAGAAAACGTACCTCTTCTAGTAAAACATTGAATCGTTGATCGCTTTCAGTTTGTCGTTGTTTCATCAATTCCATTGCTTCAGTGTGTCGTTGCTGTTGTTGCTTCATCAAGTCCATTTCTTCCTCAAACATATCCATTCTCTGTTGCGTTTGAGCAGCCACTTGTAACAAAGCTTGTGCCGTCACTCGTAACCCATCCACACTATCTTTAACTTCACTGATACTGTCTCGCATTTCACCCACAGTAGAAGCCAACTCATCCAACATTTCATCATTCCAACGTTCTGTCGTCATAGTGTTTCCTTGATGTTGATTTTTTACTCTATTTTAGTTACTAACTCAGAAAATTAGAATCTGTTATAACTTGATTAATCTTCTTGCTTTCCTCGTATGAGAAAACGTACCTCTTCTAGCAAAACATTGAATCGTTGATCACTTTCAGCTTGTCGTTGCTTCATCAATTCTATGTCTTCATGGTGTCGTTGCTTCATCAAGTCCATTTCTTCCTCAAACATATCCATTCTCTGTTGCGTTTGAGCAGCTACTTGTAATAAAGCTTGTGCTGTTACTCTCAACCCATCAACACTATCTTTAACTTCACTAATACTTTCTCGCATTTCTGTCATGCTGTCTTTCATCTGTGTCATGCTGTCTCGCATTTCACCCACAGTAGAAGCCAACTCATCCAGCATTTCATCATTCCAACGTTCTGTCGTCATAGTATTTCCTTGATTGTGATTTTTTACCTTATTTTACCAACTAACTAAGAAAATTATAATCTACTGTAACCTGATTAATCTTCTTGCTTTCCTCGTATGAGAAAACGTACCTCTTCTAGTAAAACATTGAATCGTTGATCGCTTTCAGTTTGTCGTTGTTTGATCAAGTCCATTTCTTCCTCAAACATATCCATTCTCTGTTGTGTTTGAGCAGCTACTTGTAATAAAGCTTGTGCTGTCACTCTCAACCCATCAACACTATCCTTAACCTCACTAATACTTTCTCGCATCTGTGTCATACTGTCTCGCATTTCACCCACAGTAGAAGCCAACTCATCCAACATTTCATCATTCCAACGTTCTGTCGTCATAGTGTTTCCTTGATGTTGATTTTTTACTCTATTTTACCAACTAACTCACAAAATGAGAATCGATTGTGACCTGATTAATCTTCTTGCTTTCCTCGTGTTAAAAAATGTACCTCTTCCACTAATATATTAAATCTTCTAACTGATAACTGATGACTGATGACTGATATCTGATCACCGGTCACAACTAACATTGATATACTATTCTTAGAGATTGCTATCATATCGAGGGATAAATTTAGTCGCTAATGCAACCTACTGACTCTGATAAGTTCACCGAACAAGCCTGGGATGCTATCGTAAAATCGCAAGAAGTCGCCCGACGCTTCAAAAATCAAAACCTAGAGGTAGAACACATCATCTTAGCCCTTCTAGAACAAGAAAAAGGCTTAACTTTGCGTATTTTAGAACGGGCAGAAATCGATATCCCTCGGTTGCAGCAACAGGTTGAAACCTTTACCAACCGACAAGCAAAATTTGTCACCGTCGAACAGCTATACTTAGGCCGTAGCCTAGATATTATGCTTGATCGCGCCGATGCTTCCCGCGAGAGTTGGGACGATAAGTATATTTCGGTGGAACATTTATGGGTTGGCTTTGCAGAAGATGAACGCATTGGACGGCGTTGTTTACGTAGCTTTAACCTTGATCCTCAAGACTTAGAACAGGCCATAAAATCAGTGAGAGGAAGCCAGAAAGTCACCGAACAAGACCAAGAAGATCGTTACGAAGCCTTAGATAAATATGGTCAGGATCTCACCGAAGCAGCAAGACAAGGAAAGCTGGATCCCGTAATTGGTCGAGATGAAGAGATAAGACGCATTATTCAAGTATTATCCCGTCGTTCCAAGAATAATCCCGTATTAATTGGAGAACCCGGTGTGGGAAAAACAGCGATCGCAGAAGGGTTAGCACAGCGCATAATTAACGGAGATGTACCAGAATCTCTCAAAAATCGGCAATTAATCTCCCTAGATATGGGTAGCTTAGTCGCAGGGGCAAAATTAAGGGGACAGTTCGAGGAACGCTTACAAGCTGTGATGCGAGAGGTCACCAGTTCTGATGGCCATATTATTCTGTTTATCGACGAACTGCACAACGTCGTGGGAACTGGATCACGGGAAGGGAGTTCGATGGATGCAGGGAACCTCTTAAAACCTATGTTAGCACGGGGAGAATTGCGCTGTATCGGTGCTACAACCCTAGATGAGTATCGTAAGCATATTGAGAAAGATCCCGCCTTAGAACGGCGTTTTCAGCAGGTGTATGTAAAGCAACCCACCGTGGATGATACCATTTCTATTTTAAGGGGACTCAAAGAACGCTACGAAGTGCATCACGGGGTGAAAATAACCGACTCTGCCTTAGTTGCTGCGGCCAACTTATCCCATCGCTATATTACTGATAGATTCCTCCCCGATAAAGCGATTGATTTGGTAGACGAAGCTGCTGCAAAATTGAAGATGGAAATTACCTCTAAACCTGTAGAGTTAGAAGATGTAGATCGCCGTTTAATGCAGCTACAAATGGAAAAATTATCGTTAGAAGGAGAAGAAACCAGACCTGGAATAATGGTTGATAGAGCTTCAAAAGAAAGATTAAAAAAGATAGAAGAAGAGATAAAAGAATTAGAAGAAATTCACGAAAGTTTAGGCAGTCAATGGCAATCTGAAAAACAGATGTTAGAGGAAATCAATGCCTTAAAAGAAGAAGAAGAACAGTTAAGAGTTCAAATTGAACAAGCAGAACGAGCGTATGATCTTAATAAAGCTGCTCAATTAAAGTATGGTAAATTAGAAGGATTACAACGAGATTTAGAAGCCAAAGAAACCAAATTAATTGATATTCAATCCCAAGGAGAAACCCTCTTACGAGAACAAGTTACGGAGTCCGATATTGCTGAAATTGTAGCAGGATGGTCGGGCATTCCAGTTAACCGTTTATTGGGGTCAGAACGGCAAAAATTACTAGACTTAGAAGGTCATTTACACCAACAGGTTATCGGTCAAGAAGAAGCGGTTTCTGCCGTTGCTGCAGCCATTCGTCGCGCTAGGGCCGGTATGAAAGACCCCTCTCGTCCCATTGGTTCCTTTTTGTTTATGGGACCTACGGGAGTGGGAAAGACAGAATTAGCGAGAGCATTAGCAGCCTTTCTCTTTGACTCCCAAGATGCCATGATTCGCATTGATATGTCCGAATACATGGAAAAACACGCCGTTTCTCGGTTAATTGGTGCGCCTCCTGGATACGTAGGTTACGATCAAGGGGGACAGTTATCGGAAGCAGTTCGCCGTCGTCCCTATTCCGTTATCCTCTTAGATGAAGTAGAAAAGGCGCATATCGATGTTTTTAACATTTTATTACAAGTGCTTGACGATGGACGGATTACTGATTCTCAAGGTCGTGTCGTCGATTTCCGTAACGCTATCATCGTCATGACCAGTAACATTGGTAGCGAATATATTTTAAATTTAGCAGGGGATGATGATAATTATGACGCAATGCAGAAGAAAGTTTTACAAGCATTGCGGAAGCATTTTCGCCCTGAATTTTTGAATCGTATTGATGATTTAATTATCTTCCATACTCTCAAGAAACAACAATTAAGACGTATTGTTACCCTGCAACTTAAGCGTATTGAACGGTTATTAGAAGAGCAAAGTATTAGCTTGAAATTGAGTGATGCTGCCCTTGACTATATCGTAAATTCTGGTTACGATCCTGTTTATGGTGCTAGACCCTTAAAACGGGCGATTCAACGGGAACTAGAAAACCCCATCGCTACTAAAATATTAGAGATGACCTTTGGTTCTGGAGATACAATTTTTATTGATTGTAAGGATAATCAATTACTGTTTGATAAGAAGCAAGAGGAAGAAGTCCCCAGTGTTGAAGTTGAAGTGGTTTCTCAATCGTAGGGTGGGCAATGCCCACCTTAAAAAAGTAAGTTTCAAGGCAACTATACCGCTACGCGAAAGTCAAAAGGCAAAAGTCAAAAGTTACTCACTCCGTTCCGGCTCTAGCGAACCAAAGTAGGCCAGAAAAGAGTTTCAGAGGTTGCCAATGTCAAACACCAAAATGCGTAGTGCTATATTACCCCAACCTACAAGATCGGTGATCGCTTTAATTCTAAAATATCCTTGAGAGCTTCTTTTAAACTTTCAATAAGTTCTTCTTTGGTGGATTTTTGGGCATTTATCCCTTTGATTTCTTCAATCCATCCAATCCACCAATCACCATCTTTTTTGATAATTGCTGTATATTTATTTTCCATAAATTTAATTTTTGATATAAATAATAAAACCGTTGGTTATTTATAGTTTAACATAAAGGATTATATTGAATGGTGTGTAAGGTGGATTAGAGAAACGTAATCCACCCTGAAATTTATCAATTAATTAGTCAACCTTTGGTAAATTACATTATCATGTTTTGCACCCTAAAAAAAACCGCACCGCTTCGCTGCTCTCTTCGAGATCCCACTAAATACGATTCTTCCAATATCCAGGTTTTCTACTACAGTGCATGATAGCTAAAATTAGGATAGAGTCTGGCTTAATACTATAGAGAATACCATAAGGAAATTTTTTGGTCATACATCGGCGAATCTCTTCATCGACGATAGGATAACGAGTTGGGGTTTCTCTGATTCGATAAATTGTCTTTTCAATTGCATCAATAAAAGCTTGCGCTACCTTATTGTTTTGTTCAAGATAATATTGAACGGCTTGTGCATATTCTGTCAAAGCTTCAGGATGGAAAACATATTTCATGGTTTGAGCATTTGTCTCATTTGTTCTAAAGCTTGTTCTCCTGGAATCGCCTGTACTAAACCATTTTCAATCTCATCTTGTCGTTTCTTAGCTTCAGTAATCCAAGCATTTTCAACGGTTGGATCACTGTCAAATTCTAGGCTTTCTATAAGCTTTTCTGCTAACATTGCTCTAGATATGCTAGGAAGAGCTAAAATTTCTTGTGTTAATTCTTCTATTGAGCGCATAAGTGTTAAATTTTAGAATTATTCTCTTGTTAAAGTTTAACACAGTTAAAACCAACCCACTGATTAATAAGATAAACGTCCTTATTATCTCAATAACTTATCATATTCTGCATGAGTCCCAATCCAAACCCACAAAAATCCTCCTTCAATGGGTGTGGCGATCGCACGATAATGGGAACCGACACGGGCTGACCAAACTTTACCAACTTTCTTAAATTGCAGTGATGGATAGGAAGGATCTGCTTTTAAGAGTTTAAAATTTTTGTCAACAAGCTTACGAATATCGATGGGAAGATGTTGATAACAAGCCCAAAAGTAGATGCGGTTTTGTGTTTCAAAGGTCTTTTGTCTTTCCTGCTTCATGTTCAGCTAATGCAGCATTAATAAGAAAATCAAGCTTTCCTCCATTAGAATCATTTTCAATTTGTTTATCCCATCTTGTTTGATCTAATTCTATTAGCCAATCTCTTAATTGTGAAAAAGAATCATCATCAAGCTCGATAATATTTTGCTTCAATAATTCTATCTGAGTCATAAATACCTCCAACTCTTGTCCTTATTGTATTGTAATACAAATTAGGGAAACGTAATCCACCTTTAAACCTATCAATTAATCAGTAAAAATTTGGCGCATTAAAGCTAGTGTAATGCACCCTATAAGATCAGCAATCGCCATTCATTGCTTATTCATTCAACACACAAAAAAGTTATGATTGTTGGGTTTCGTCCCTTAACCCAACTTACAAGATCGGCGCACCGCAAAGCTTATCTCTTCGATATTGCACTGATCATACTAGGAGATAGATGAGTGTACTGATATAGGACGAAATTCACTCAATTCCTGTTGAGATAAGGGTAAACAATCTGAATCTGTTTCGGCTGCTTTTTCAATTTCTTCTTCTGTCATTTCTTTAACCTTTTCCCAATTTGTTTTACCCTTACTGGGATTTTTAGGATCAAGTCTGACTCTGATAATATTGTCGTCGTTCATTTTTATTCGCTCTCCTTGCTGAAATAATACGATATCTGTTACCTCTTTTAGTATAAAAGTTATGATTGTTAGGTTTTGTCCCTTAACCCAACCGACAAGATCGGCGATCGCACCTTTTTAATAATCATTGTTTCTGATTTCATATCAATCTGAGTACCCCCATCCACTTCCATCCATACCTTAGCACCTGCATAAAGTTCTTCATTATCAGGTCGATAAATGATTTTGCAGTGTCCTTCAAAGGATACTTCGGAACAATAAGTGACTTTCGAGCTTTTTCTAACGATAATAACCGGCTCTTTGTTATCTCTCTTGTTATTGGTTCCTACCAACCTTTTATTTACGTGAATGATAGTAGGTTTTTCACTAGGACGTTGAACCTGCCATATTCCTTTACGGCCTCGTTTACCCTTGAGAATCTTGGGCATCTTTCTCTTGCCATAAAGGGGAAGTTTCCAACCTTGTTTGGTTTTGTACGCCCCTTTAACTCGTTTAGCGTAGATTAGCTGTAGAATGCGCTGACGACTTATCCCTAATAGATAGGATGCTTCGCTAAGGGTAATTGTTTCCATAAGTACAAAAATATCTTTTATAAGGTTTTTTTGTACTGTTATTTTAACAAAAAAATGCTAGTAGGTTATTTTTGTGCTTTCAAGGTTGTATATGATGACACCCGATTAGAAAGGCGATCGCTAATCATTGCTTATTCATTAAATAAACAAAAAAGTTATGATTGTTGGGTTTCGTCCCTTAACCCAACCTACAAGATCAGCGACCATACTACAAAAAAGGCAATGTTGCTACAAAAGAGATAACGCTTTTTCAGGCTTACATCTCGTATACACTCAAACCCATAGATGCCCCAAGTATATACCAAACATTTTGCCACTTACATGAAACTAAATCTGAGCCAATGTATGATGTTTTATCGTTGCCACGCCTTAGTAACTTAACATTTCCTATATAGTTGAATTCCATGTTTCCTAACTTCTCTACTATCATTTCGTTTGAACATACGCTAAGTAACGGGACTCTATAAACAGGATCATCAGCCATAACAACAAACTCATCAAATAAGTGACCATATTTCCTTATGTGTTCACCAAGCTCTATACTATACCACTCTTCAGAAACCGTATTGATTTTTACTTCGCCTTTTTCATACTCTATTGTAGTTCCATTTAGATGTGTAATTTCATGCCCGTCTTCTGGTAGATGAAAAATAAAAGCAGTGATGAAAGACTTCCCGTAAACCCATTCAATTGCATGGGGTATGACTTGATCAATACTTGGAAATTTTAGTGTTTTCTCAGGGTTTATTTCCCTAAAAAATTTAACTGCGTTGAAGCACTCTTGGTAAAAAAACCGATAATCAATATAAAGTGCTCTATACTTGACAGGTTCTCGCTGCATTCTTTCACGATATATTGTTCTAACTTCTTCTACACATCCTTTAGCATCTCTGACAATTTCTCGTCCTGTAAAACGAATAACCGAATAACCCGCTCTTGTTAAATACCTTTGTCTGATAGCATCTTTTTCAAGTTGCTCAGGCGAAGAGTGATATTTGTAGCCATCTAATTCAATAATTAGGCGTGCATCTTTAAGAATAAAATCCACCCGATATCGTCCGTGCTTTTCACTATCTCCAAACCACTGCTCGCTTTCAATTAAATCTGCAAACTCATGTAGTTCTTTGCTAAACTTAGCTTCAATATGAGATTGCCCACGCTCTCTATACCAAGAAGGAGCATGACCTGGTTGTCCTGGATATTTCATATTTTCTGATCTTATTTTTGTAAACTTAACTTCTCATTCTACAGGAGTTGCAATGCAGTATAATATTTTTTTATAACAATAAGAGGTACTCTCAAGATGGAGTGATAGAGCAGTAAACATTCTCCTTTATGATGACAAAAAAACGAGTTTTAAGGCAATATAACCCTAAAACTCGTCCTTAAAAATCATGAAATTCTAGTTAATTATTCTGGGCTAACTTAAGAATTCCCATTGTCACGTCGATACTTTCTTCATACAACGCATCTGCACCCCACCGTTGCAACTGTTTCTGAATTAATTGATCCGTTTTTTGGTCAGCCAAAGAGGTCACTTGTTCAATGCGACAAGCTTGCGCGCCTCCCGATGCTTCCATTCGCATACATCCCGTGGTACCGGAACATAACACCGTACAACAGTCCGCTTGCAGGTTAGTCGAACTCAACTTAATACTAATTAAGTCTCCTAACACATCACCCCAGTCAGCCAAAGGAACCCCTGCCAGTTCGGCTTCGATGGTTTTCTGTTCATTATTGAGGAACTTAACCCGAATAATATTGTAGTCGCCATCTTCCTGTTCATAACTGACTGGTTTCCATTGCAGACGACTGGCTACCCATCCCAAGAACATCAACGCTTGGGTGGGATTTCCCTTTTCATAATCAACGGTAACCCGATCGATCTCTAACACTGCGTTACGACGTTCTGGGGGGTCAAAGGCAGCAGCCGTTAATTCCTGCCAAGGGCTGAGTCTTGCCCAGTTTAAATCCGCTAGGGGGATATTTTGCTCTAACATCTGCCCTAGTTGCACTAACTGTCCTTCCGGTTCACTGAAGGTACTAGAGTCCACTACGAGGGTGTCTCCTTGGGAGGCTAAGCGTTTAAATAGTCCGTATTCCGGTTCGGGACTGGCTTTCCACCACACAAAGGTAGGCAGGCCACTAATGGTTAATTCTGAGATAATACCCCCAACTCTTTCTAAGGCGGCGGCCGTTCCTCTGAGGGTGATATATTCGCAACAAATAAGGGTGTTTTGACTGCGTTTATTGATGGGACAATAGGCCGAAACTTGTGCCTTTACCCCTTCATCTTCTCCAACAGTGGGACAGAGGGTGATGATACGACAGGGGTTAGAGGCAGCGATACTGTCAGCAATACCGGTACCTTCTAAGTCAGGAGTATACGAACCTGCGGCCACTTTTTGTTCTTCGTTCAGTTGGCCATTGGCTTTTGCCTGTTCAAACTCGGTTTGTAATTTATGGATAAATTCCTGATTAGATTTCCCTGTAATCTCCATGTCATAGGCTTTTTGTGCCGATTTTATGGCTGCAACGGTACGAGGTCCAGCAATACCATCAACCGGTCCTGTATAAAAGCCCAAGGCGGCTAATAGGTGTTGAGTGGGTTCCGGTTCATAGACAATAAAAGTAAAAGACGTTGCGCGAGTGGCAACGATCCCATCTTCGTTATCGCTGTAACTTTGCCAAATACTGCGTAATTCTGCTTCAATGACATCGATAGAGACATCTTTGGGGTCTTGCAGGGATACTAAGGGGGGGGTTTGGGTAGTCATAATGGTTTAGTTATTTAAGGGAGTTGAGAATTAATTTAATGGAGTCGTAGAAGCCAAAATGACTGTCTTTGGACACTTCTGACTTCTGTTCGCGCTTAGCCGGAGCTTCGCTGTGGAACTTCACACTTCTGACTTCTACAAGCGTCGCCAACGACGGCCATCACGGTTCATTAAAAATTCCGCTTCGGTGGGTTCCCAGGTTCCGGCTTCGTATTGAGGAACGCTGTTGGGTTCAGCCGGTCCATCCCAAGCCGATAAGACGGGGGTGACAACCCGCCAAGCTTCTTCGACTTCATCGGCGCGGGTGAACAGGGTTTGATCCCCTAGCATCGCGTCTAATAAGAGACGGTGATAAGCGTCTGCACTGGCCATACCAAAGGAAGAACCATAGTTAAAGTCCATTTCTACTGAACGGGTTCGCAGTTCCGATCCTGGCATTTTGGCTTCAAACTTGAGGGCGATCCCTTCGTTGGGTTGTATCCTCATACTGAGGACGTTAGCATTGGTTTGATGGGCTGCTGACTGGAAGATGAGTAAGGGTACGTCTTTAAATTGGATGGAAATTTCTGTTACTTTTTTGGGTAAACGTTTTCCGGTTCTCAGGTAGAAGGGAACGTCTTTCCACCGCCAGTTATCTACCATTAGCTTCATGGCGACGTAGGTGGGAGTGGAGGAGTTTTCACCGACACCGGGTTCTTCTAAATACCCGGGTACGGGTTTTCCTTTCATCCATCCTGCTTTATATTGTCCCCGAATGGCAGACTTTTCTAGGTTATGAACGTCATACAAGCGAGTGGCTTGCAATACCTTCACTTTTTCGTTACGAATACTATCGGCATTCAACGCGTTGGGGGGTTCCATGGCTGTTAAACAGAATAGCTGCATCAGGTGGTTTTGCAGCATATCCCGCAAGGCACCAGAGGTGTCATAGTATCCGGCCCGGTCTTCGACCCCGACAGTTTCCGCTACGGTAATCTGGACGTGATCCACAAATTGACGGTTCCACAGGGGTTCAAAAATGGCGTTAGCAAAGCGGAATACTAACAGGTTTTGGACGGTTTCTTTGCCTAAGTAGTGGTCAATGCGATAAACCTGTTCTTCTTTGCAGACATTTTGGACAATGCGGTTGAGAACTTGAGCCGAACTGAGGTCTTTTCCAAAGGGTTTCTCAATGACGATCCGGTGTTTGAGGGGATCGCTTAACATCCCAGCAGCCCCTAACTGTTTGATGCCGGGGGGGAAGAACTTGGGAGATACGGAAAGATAGAAGACACGGTTGCCTCTGGTGCCTCGTTTGCCGTCTAATTCTTCTAAAAAGGCTTTTAATTTTTGATAACTCTCAGGATCATCCATGTTTCCTGAGCAATAGTATAATCCTTCTGCGAAATCATTCCATAATTCTTCATTTTGAATGCCGTCAGAGAATTCTTCGATCCCCTCACGCATTTTTTCTCTAAAATAGTCATGGCTCCAATCTCTACGGGCAACCCCGACCACGGTTAATTCTGGAGGCAGTCTGCGTTCCTGTTTCATCTTGTAGAGGGCAGGAACAAGTTTGCGTTGGGTGAGGTCGCCAGATGCTCCAAAAATGACCAATATTAAGGGTTCTGGGGTTCTTTCTTGGCGCAGTCCAACGCGAAATGGGTT
>JASJBX010000058.1 GCA_030066295.1 Crocosphaera sp. | reverse complement strand
GCATTAGGTCGTGTCTCCAGGTTTTACCTTTTACCGTACCATATACTATCATTATATCGTAATTACTGCGTTTCGCTAACCCCATCTAAATCAGATAGATTTTAGATGGGGACTGCGCTCAACGATTTTGTTCAATGACTGTATTAGTCCTAGCTACCTTGTTTTACGGAATTTTGCTGCTTGTTGGCGGTATTATGGGCTATGTTTCCGCTAAAAGCAAACCTTCTCTCATTTCTGGCCTTATTAGTGGTTTGCTTTTGCTGGTTTCTGCTTTCTTGCAATGGCAACAAATCCAAACGGGGTTACTTTTGGCTCAAATCGCCACCCTTGCACTTGCCATTGTCTTTTCCATCAGGCTTTGGAAAACCCGAAAATTCATGCCGGCTGGGTTAATGTTAGCGGTGAGTGTAGCTATGTTAGTGCTTTTATTCCCAATAGGGACTTAAGCTAAGGTTTCGGGACAATAACCCAATCCTCGGGTAAATTGTTGACGAAACGCCTCAATATCATTACTATCCGGTGAACCGTGAGAAACAATGGCGACTTGATAACGACTCATGACATCAATGGGAGACTGACCGGTTTCTAGACTCCAGAAAACCATTTGGAGACGAATTTCCAACTCGTAAGGAATACCCAGTTCGTTCATGAAGGCTTTGAAGTCCCCATGTTGTTGCGGAGTCAAGGGCCGTCTAAACTTGATTTTGATAATCCAACCATTGATTTGATGGATAACCGTCATGGAACAAGAAGATGAATCATACTTCCGTTGTAGATATTCAATCACCCGTAACGTTAGACTCGCGTTGGCTAAAAAATAAATATAGTCCATTGTTTCCCCCTTAATTTTTTCTGCTGAACAATTCCTCTAGCTCTAGTGTGCCAATGATCGTCCCATTTGTTATAGGGGAGTTCCCCCCTATTTTCCTAAAGTACCATGGGGGAAACTACCCAACTAGGTAATAATCCCCATGAATATACGGATATAGTATCAAAATTGTTCGCTTATTATGGGGAAAATACGGATTAGATTCCCAAAATTATGTATCTTATTTTACATGATTTGTTTAGCATACAACGAATGAAGCTCGTTTGGGAACTGTCATTTTATGAGTAGTGATCATTTATTATCCAGTTACGATTATTATCTACCAGCAGACTTAATTGCTCAAAATCCCGTCATTCCTCGGGATCATTCGCGGTTATTGGTAATTAATTCCTCCACCAGTCATATTCATAGCATTTTTCGCAATTTACCTCAGTGGTTATTACCAGGGGATTTACTGGTGTTTAACAATACTCGTGTCATTCCAGCGCGACTTTATGGGAAAAACTCCACTGGTGCGCCGGTGGAAATTTTGTTATTAGAAGAACAAGAACCTTTCTGTTGGTTAGCGTTAGTTAAACCAGGAAAACGGTTTAAACTTGGTAGTGAAATTTATTTCAAATTAGATAATAATGATGAAAATGAAGACAATTTTTTAGTCGCGACTGTCATCGATAGGGATGAAGAAACAGGGGGAAGATTACTTAAGTTTGAGGTAGATTCTCTTGATTTGTTCTGGAAAAAAATCGAAACAATTGGTCAAATTCCTTTCCCACCTTATGTGACTGAATCTGAGGCTAACCCGTCTCAATATCAAACGATTTATGCTCAAAAACCAGGAGCGGTTGCTGCACCCACAGCAGGGCTACATTTTACTGAAGAATTATTAGCAAAGTTGCAACAAAAAGGCATTAATCAAGCTTATATTACGCTGCACGTTGGCTTAGGAACGTTTCGTCCTGTTGATATTGATAATATCAAGGAACATAAGATGCACCAAGAATGGATAGAAGTCCCTGATGTAACGGTTGAAAAAATCAAAGAAACCAAAGCCAATGGAGGGCGAGTGATTGCTGTAGGAACTACTGTAGTAAGGGCATTAGAAGGGACAGCCAAAGCAACAGAAATGGCAAATAAACAAGAGTTAATACCTTTTAGGGGTAAAACAGATATTTTTATTTATCCGGGCTATTCTTGGCGTGTTGTTGATGGACTGATTACTAATTTTCACTTACCTAAATCGAGTTTATTGATGTTAGTCAGTGCTTTGATTGGCAGAGAAAGATTATTGAATTTATATCAAATTGCTATTGAAGAAAAGTATCGTTTTTATTCTTTTGGGGACGGAATGTTAATTTTATTATAGTTATTGGAAACCATCAACATCAACCGAAAACCGATGCGACTTACCCCAACCCCTTGAGGATGATAAGCATAACGGGAAGCACAACGACAATGATAAGCGTCTTCATCCCAGGAACCCCCCCTTAAGACGCGACGAGTTTCTTGTTGAGAGGATAAGCGAGGTTTTCCCGAAGCGGAAGCATTGTCATAGCTAGAATACCAAGCATCGGCGCACCATTCCCAAACATTACCGTGTAAATCGTATAATCCAAAAGGATTGGGGTAAAATGCGGTAACAGATGTGGTTTCTTGCCGATAAATACCAGAACTTTCCCCTGCATACAACCGTTTCGCCATATAATTAGCCAAATCACCGGTTAACGTGGGGCCATAATAAAACGCAGTGGTGGTTCCCCCGCGACAAGCGTATTCCCATTGCGCTTCACTGGGGAGTTGATAGGGCCGTTGACTATGTTGGGAGAGGCGATCGCAAAATTCCACTGCATCCTGCCAAGAAATCGATTCTACCGGGCGATCGCTGCCTTTAAAACCAGAGGGATCAACCGCTAACTCTCGGTTAACTTGAGGATATTGAGCCACGATTTCCCATTGTTTTTGAGTGATAGGAAACTTCCCTAAGAAAAACCCCTCCAAAGTGACAGAATGCTGGGGTTGTTCACAGACTTGAGAACCGGCTTCCGTTGGGGATGAACCCATCATAAAGGTTCCCCCAGGAATATAAACCATGTCTAGGAAAGTTCCGCCTTCTAACTCTTCTTTAAACGATTGAGACTCACCTTGAATCCGTTCTAAAATAGTCCCTGTTTCATCAATAATTGGTCTTTCAAAGCTAAATGCTTCTAGGGGTGGTGTTTCCCACGCGGGAGAGGGTTGAGGGTTAATTTCTGTGGGGGAGGTAGTTGAAGGTGTTTCTTCGGTTTGAGAAGAAGATTCTAAATGATTGAGTCGTTTTTCAACGTTTAACAGTCTTTCTTCGAGAGAGGAGGGGGTTTTTTGCTCCACTTCTAAATATTGAGCCAAAGCTTGAGCGATTACCTTAGACTTAGGAAGACCAACAGCATTAGTATGAGCTAATAATTTCTCGTATAACTGGGGCGGTATTCTCACACTAACCTGAATATTACTCATGAGGGGCAAGGGAAATACTTAACATTTAATTGTAACGCTTTGCAAGCATAACAAATTTTTCTCAACTTTTAAAATCGTTTTTATTTTCTTAATATTAGATGATAAAATCTCTGAGACTTTACCCCTAAAATGCTCAGCCATGATTCAACCCAAACCCCGAACCCGACGACTTTTCTCTGCGATCGCCTTAAGTGCCGGGTTCATTTTTGCTTTATCTTCTTCTACCCTAGCCCAAGGGGAAACATCAGATCATGCCATCGCCAAATTTAATTGGTTTCAAGCCATTATTTTAGGCATGGTACAGGGGTTAACGGAATTTTTACCCATTAGTAGTACCGCCCATTTAAAGGTGGTTCCTGTGGCGTTAGGATGGGGGGATCCAGGGGTGGCGTTTACGGCGGTGATTCAACTGGGCAGTATTGCTGCGGTATTATGGTATTTTTGGTCAGATTTAAGTCAAATCGCCAGGGGAACGATCACAGCCATTGGTAAATCTGATTATCAGTCCCACGATTTTCGTTTAGGAATGGGTATTGCTTTAGGTACCTTGCCTATTGTCTTTTTTGGCTTATTAATGAAGCTATTAATTCCTGATTTAGATAATTCTCCTTTGCGAAGTATTGAGGTGATTGCAGGGGCTTCGATTGTGATGGCTTTATTGTTAGCTTTATCGGAAAAAATAAGCAGCCATAAACGAGGTTTTGAAGGATTAAGTTGGCAAGATGGAATTTTGATGGGATTCGCTCAGTCTTTAGCTTTAATTCCTGGGGTATCTCGTTCAGGATCAACCATAACTTCCGGGTTATTCCTCAATTTGGAGCGAGCAACTGCAGCGAGATTCTCTTTTTTACTGGGAATTCCGGCTATTACTTTAGCGGGGTTAGTGGAGTTAAAAGATGTCTTAGATGTCGGGATTTCTAATGATATTATGGTGCCGTTGATCGTGGGTGTTATTTCCTCGGCTGTCTTTTCTTATTTGGCGATCGCTTGGTTAATTCGCTACTTACAAAAACGAGATACTTGGATTTTTGTTTGGTATCGTTTAGGGTTTGGTTTATTTATTTTAGGTTCTATCTTTTTTAAATCAAGTTAAGTCTAAATTCTGATTTTATCTCGTATATCCTCATCAGGATCATACTCGGAGGTGGCAACAGGGTTGTTACCTCTCTTTTTTTTTCATAAATAAATGTTGCAAGCACTTGACAAGTTTGCTATATTATGAGTCAAGCCATAATAATCGGTTACAAAAGATAAAATAAATCAACGACGAAAATGACAATATTTAATGCAATAAAATCCTCCCTATCTCCCTATCAACTCATAAGCAACTTAAAGATTGAGCCTCTACAAACTTTATTTTATAATATTCCTAAAGATCCTTATATTCGGGAAGGATATCGTTATAAATCATTAGCAAGATGTCGTGTTCAAGGAAATAGGATAGACAAGCAACCGCATACTCCTCTATTCCAGAATAAAAAGATCAATCCGGTTAATGGCGGATTGGTTCGAGTTTATCCAGAAATCGAGAATCTTAACTGTGCAGAAGAAGCTATTTTATGGTTTACTAACACTTTTAAAATAGATTATAGTTATGAAATTTTAGTGCAAGCGCAACGAACAAAATGCACCTATAGAAAAGCTGGAATTACTACCCCTGAAGGATTTCACCGTGACGATATTGATTTTTTAGCAATTCTTTGTGTCAATCAAGATAATATTTTAGGTTCAGAAACTCAGTTAAAAGATCATCAGGGTAATATTGTTTTCAAAAAAGTTCTCAACCCTGGAGAAATGCTCCTAATAGATGACTCCAAACTTTTCCACTATACTTCCCCTATTACCTTGAAAAATCCTGCTGTCAATCACTTTGGTTTTCGTGATGTTTTAATCATTTCCACTGCCAAAGGTTTCGTCAATCAAGATCCCAGTTTTGTGAAAAATTAAACCTTGTAATAAATAATTTATAGAATTAAACTAATGATAGGGGATAATTTACCTAATTAACCCCTCCTTTTTTGCCAACATAGTGAAATATGTTTTCTATGACACTTAACTAATTGAGAGATGGATTAACTGAGTTACAATTCAGATAACTGTTGTTCTAAGTCGACCTATTATGTCTTCTAACCACAAACAATCTAAATCGATGGCCTATCAAGAGTTTGGTGATACGTCCAACTCAGAAGCTTTAGAACGATCTGTACCTGATCTGCCACCACAGCAACAGAATATCAGAATACAAGCAACCCGATCAGGACGCAAGGGGAAAACAGTAACCGTGATCACCGGGTTCCAACATTCTCCAGATACTTTGAATAAGCTATTAAAACAGTTAAAAAGTCAATGTGGAAGTGGGGGAACCATGAAAGAGGATACCTTAGAAATTCAGGGAGATCATCGTCAAAAGTTACTGAAAGTTTTAGGAGATTTAGGTTACAAGGTTAAGATCAGTGGAGGTTAATAATTTAATCCAGGAATTGATAATTGCTTAACTTGACTTTTTGGCTTATTTATGCTGTAAATAATGGCGTTTTTATCTGCTTTTTCTGTTAGCATTTTGATCAGACATTTTCCTACATGATAAGCCATATTAACCGGAACAGCATTGCCTATTTGTCGATATTGAGAGGTTATTGATCCCATGAATTCCCAATTATCAGGAAAGGTTTGAATTCTCGCATATTCTCTAATATTTAGGGGTCTAGTTTCGGTGGGGTGACATCTTTCTGTTTGAGTTTGTGCGGGACTACAAGTAATAGTTAAACAGGGTTCATCCCAAGATAATCTTTTGGCAAAACCGGTTCTTCCTCCTCCTTTATAAAAGCTATTTTTCATGTAATCTTTCTGCACTTCTAAGGGTAAATTTTTCCAGTTTCCTCCTGGGGGAACTAATTCCATAATCGCTTTTTTCCTCTCATTATATTCAACTCCTGGAGAGGTTGGACAGTTTTGTAATGCGTCTTTTAGAGAGACAGTATAATTATTTTTTTGAGGGAAAATAGGGAGAAGATTTAAGTCTTGACGACAAGCAATAACAATTAGGCGATCGCGTTTTTGGGGAACGTCTAAAAATTGTGCGCTGACCACTTCATAATAAGGATTATAACCCAATTCTTTGAAGGTGTTTAAGATAATTTCTAAGGTTTCACCTTTTTTATGGGATAAAAGTCCTCTCACATTTTCTGCTATGGCTATTTTTGGTTGAACTTCTGCTAAACAACGGGCAAATTGAAAAAATAAGGTTCCTCTGGTATCTTCAAACCCTTTACCTTTTCCTGCGTAACTAAATGCTTGACAGGGAAAACCACCAGAAACAATATCTATTTTCCCGTAATAGGGTTTGAAATCTATGTTACTGACATCTTCTTGGAAAACTGTCCAATGTGGTTTATTTTTTTGTAAAGTAGTAACACAATCTTTTGATAGTTCTACTAATAACTCATGATGCAATCCAGCATTTTCTAAACCTAGTGCCATTCCGCCACAACCGGCAAATAATTCAATAGTTTTAAAATCAGTTTTTTCTGAAGATGTTAATATTTTAAATTCTCTTTCTGTATGATTACCATTTAAGTTATTTTGAACTGATTTTAATAAATCTAAATCAAAAAAACGAATATTATTATTTTTTTCACCTTGTATTAATTTCTTCTTTTCCCAAGTTCGTAGTGTATTAAGAGAAATTTCTAATATTTCTGAAGCTTGTTCTAGTGTTACCTTTTTCATTAGTTTATTTTGAGATTTTGATAAACTAATACTATTATATCTATTATTTCTTGTAAAATCAACTGTAAAGTTTTTTATCAAGTAACTTTATAGCTTTAGCTATTTTGTTGAGAATTAAATCATAATCTAAATTAATCAAAGACCAAAATGAATTACCAACAAGCACTTCTATATTATAGTTTTCAACAGATTTTTTACTAACTGTTAAGGAATTACCCATATTTAATGCTGCTGCAAATATAGAATAAGGATGAATACTAAGCTCTGCAATACTTCTATCTTTTTGACTTCCTGTTAAAGTATCTTTTTTCGTTTTAAGTTGTGTATATTTAATTAATCCTTGATCATAAATAATTAAGTCAATTCCTTTAATACTAATTCCTAATTCTTTATCGGGTACATAAACATTATTACTAAGATTAGCAATATCTTCAAGTTTATGTCCTAAATTTTCTGATATAAATCGAGTATAAATATTAGATAAATATAAGTTTTCACTTTTTGAAAATTCAAATATATTTTTAAATTTCTTCTTTTTTATATTACTTCCCTTTCTAAACTTATCTTTTTCTTGATATGTACCATTTATAACTTCTTTAATAAATTGATCCAAAATTTTATCAATTTCTTGATCAAAATTAGATATTGATTGAGATTGACTATGAATCTTAAAATAATCTTCTAAATAATTATCGAGAGTTCGAGCAATTTGATAATCTCTTTGTAAAGTTTTAGGTATACTTTGAGTAACCTTAATACTATCTTTTTCTTTTAGTATCTGTTTAACTAACTCTTCTTTATTGTCATGATAATCATATAATCTATTCATATAATTGAAATTAATCTAAAATAACTATGAATACCATTCTTTATCAAGTAACTGTTCAAGAGAATAAGGACACTCCGAAGGAAATTTTACTTTATTTTGTGTTTTTATTTTAACAAAACCTAGTGCATCTTGATAGATATTATTTAATTCTACTTCTAAATAATTCCGCAAATTAGTGGTTAATTTTCGTTTTAACTGTACTCTAAACGTATAAATTTCACCTTGCCAATGATTTGCGTTATATTCTTGTTCTTCTCTCCAATATTGTAATAATAATAAATGACGAATAATTTGATCTAATAGACTAGCGACAGCATTCTTTTTTTCTCTTCCTAAGTCTTCTAACTCCTCAATTAAATTGTCTAAATCTAAATCATTAACCTGCTTATTTTTTAGCAGTTTAACCGTTTCCTCTAACCATTGATAATCATCAATTTCGTAGAGTTGCTGTAAAGCAGTAACCGTTAACATAATTATCTGACCTGAAAAAGAATTTTATCCTACCTATTCTAACATCATAAATGTTGTGAAGCCTTAATAATATTAACCCCCTACGGTGATCTTAAGCCTCTAGAATAACGGCTCACTGTTCACTGGTAACTAATTTTAACTTTGACGGATTGTCTTTTGACAAACCTAAAAATTTTTGTCATAGTTCTTACTCAATAACAATTTGAATGATTCAGTCAAACCTATGAATTTTGGTGTGAAGAGAGGATACTGCTGCTTAGTTGCAGTAGTCAGTTTAATCTGTCTAGATACTTTATTATCTCCTGCTAAGGCAGAAATAAGTAAGGAACAACAGGAAAAAAAGAAGATTGCTTTTAACTATAAACCTTTGACTAATACTTGGGATTATCAGGATTTACAAAAAAAGATTGAGCAAGAGAAAAAAAGAGCATCACTTGTCTTTAATTCATCGGTCTTAATTCCTAATCAAAAAGTCAAACTAGATAATTTTCAACCACAATATGAAATTTTATCCAGTTATATTTTGCCAGAATTTACAAATATAACCGATGAGACAAAACAGGTTCTAAACCCGAATAACATTCAGGGTGAGAACACTCACAAATCAGTCAATTCTTTCCCCGAAAAACCCCAAATCAACACAGATTTTCTCTTAGCAGATGAACCGTTACCCCCTTCTCAACAAGGAATGTTTTGGAACCCTGCGCGTCCCGATAGTCATGCACCCATTGCTGTTATGGGGGAACATATTCATAGCGAAGGGGAAATCATGGTTTCTTATCGCTATATGTTAATGGAAATGGAAGGTAGTCGTGTCGGAACCGATGATATTAGTGATGAAAAAATATTAGAGCAATTTCCCGTGACTCCCACTCGTATGACCATGCAAATGCATATGTTTGGCATGATGTATGGTATCACCAACAATTTAACCCTCATGGCCATGTTACCTTATGTGGTAAAGGACATGGACCATATGACTCGTATGGGTCGGGGGTTTAATACTGATTCTGAAGGGATCGGAGATATTAAAGTTACAGGGTTATACCAAGTTCTTAACGAAAACCGACAAAGAATTCACTTCAACGCAGGTATGAGTTTTCCCACCGGTTCCATTGAAGCACGCGATCGCACTCCAGCAGGCCCTGATCAACTGTTACCTTATCCGATGCAACTGGGATCGGGAACCCTCGATCTAAATCCAGGGATCACTTATTTAGGACAAACCGATGAATGGTCCTGGGGAAGTCAAATCATAGGAACCCTGCGGTTAGGAACAAACAGTAATAGCTATAAATTTGGTGATCAAATCATGTTAACGGCCTGGGGTGCGAGAAAATGGAGCGATTGGGCCAGCACATCTTTACGCATTAAAGGTAAAAATTGGGGCAATATTAGTGGAAAAGATTCCCGTCTTAATCCTAGCATTATCCCCACTGCTGATCCCACCCGACGGGGAGGAACTCAAATTGATCTGGGTTTTGGACTCAACCTTTTTGTTCCTGAAGGAGACTTAAGAACCGGTCGGTTGGCCATTGAATTTGAAGTCCCCATTTATCGCGCGCTTCAAGGACCACAATTGGAAACAGACTGGCAATTAACCGCAGGTTTACAGTTTTCATTTTAACGCGGTTAAATCTTAAGTCAACATAAAATAATGTTGAGACAAAATAAAGATAACTTTGACAAGTTGTCTTTTGATTTCTGATAAAGCTTGTGTTAGCTTAAAAGCGAAATTTTCTTCATTGCTATTTTATGAACGATCAAAAAATGGAATTTTCATGTTTGACTCAGACTGTTAAAAATCAGTTCATAACTGTTGCAGTTGCTTTAACTGTAGTAACAGGAATTACTACAGAAGTTCAAGCTGCTAAAATAGAATTTGATGCTGATACTTATGCTACTGCTAATCCTAATACTTGTACCCCTCAGTTACCAGATACAGGGGGAAAATGTTTTCTTGAAGATGGTTTTAATGTGGAAGCATTTTCGGCACAAGAGATAGGAAGTGCTACTGCTTTTTATAGCGAAGGCGCACATTTTCATCCCAGTAATTCCTACGAAGCACAACATTTTAGTGAGGTTGATAGACTATTAGGAATTTATTTAACGTTACCTAATGGTGGGACTTTTTCGTTACAAAGTTTGGACTATCAATTAAGAGATAATACCCGTGCTATTTCCGGTTATTCAACGGATGATACAAAAATTTTAATTAGTACAACGTTTGATCCAACTCAACCGGTTTTAGGTCAGTTTACGGAGTATTCTCTAGGGAGTACACTCTCACCCACATTTCAAACTTTAAACCTGACAGAATTTGAAGATATTACTCAAGTTTATATTGCCAGTTCAGGAGATGTAAACTTTGATAATATTACGACAAATGCTATTCCTGAACCGAGTTTGTTAGTCGGGTTATTGACTTTAGGAAGTGTGGGTTTTTGTCTCAGAAAAAAAGAAAGCCAAAGATAGAGAATTAATCCCTATCCTTGACCGATACAACAGTAATATAATGACAGTTTAGCAGAAGTAGGGGTCAACAGTTGTTGGCCTCTACTATCATATAGGGTCACAGAACAATTCCATCTTTATTAATATTACGAATAAAAGAACTATTATCTGAATATAAACGTTGTTTATCAATAAATAAACGAGAAATTAATATATTGTATTTGAGAGATAAATCAGCTATTAATTGACTTGTTCTTTCAAGTTCTTGAGAATAATTAAAAGGGTGTTGAAGAACAATTAAAACATCAACATCAGAATCAATCTGTGCCTCTCCTCTTGCTTGAGAACCATAGAGAATAACACGAGATAATTGATCTTGGTAAATTTTTTTGACTTCTATCGATAATTCTTCTAGCATAGTTTTTAGTTCTGGTTTCAGTAAAGTAGTCATATTCTTTAATTTCTTAATATTAATTGAATGTTATAGTTGATGAACTGGAGAGGGTAAATCCGAGTTGTTATAATTGATAACATACTGATAAAGTTCTGGTTTCTGCTGTTGATGGACTTGCCAAGTGAACAGTGTTTGAACTGGTTCAGATAATTTAGTAAATTTCTTATCATAAATTAAAGTAACATAATAACTTTGCTCTCTCGAAAAATTTTCCCCAACTACCACATTTTCGTCTATTAACTTAGATGATTCTATAGACCCAAATTGTTTAATAAATTGTTCACACACATTGGAAAAATCGGAATGATCTGACTGTTTCAGATGTTCTTTAAGGTCTTTACTTATTCCTTCATTTATGATTTCACATTGCCCTTGATTGAATTTAGAATTAAAGTCATCAACTGATTTTTTAGCAATGTCTAGATAAGAATTTAACTCTGTTAAATCAGTTACATTGTTATTATGCTGAATTCCCGAACCAAAGCCGAAAGAAAGTCCACCCAAGTTAACCGAACAGCGCAAACCTCCAAATAAGAAACCACACAATATTAAAGTACCTAGACAACCTGAACAACCACCTTTATTTTCCTGAGACATTTTTGATCCTCACACACAGAAATTCGGCCCTAGTATAGCTCAGAATCACTGGGAAGAGGGCAATTAATCAATTGCCTCTTCCTTGATAAATTAACGACCACCAACGGTAATTTTATCTACTTTTAAATGGGGTTGACCCACAGTCACGTAAATACTGCCACTGACGGAACCACAGAAACCGGGTGCCAGTCCCAAATCTTGAGAACACATGGATATTTCGTTCATAATATCCTTAGCTGTTCCGATTAAAGTTGCACCCTTCAATGGTTTAGTCACTTTGCCATTTTCGATTAAATAAGCTTCAGAAACGGAGAAATTAAACTCACCGGTGGCGCCAACACTTCCCCCACCCATTTGCTTACAATAAATCCCTTTATCCACCGAAGCAAAGAGATCATCGATAGAATAATTACCAGGGGCAATGTAAGTATTCCGCATCCGAGAAGCCGCAGCATAGGCATAACTTTGACGACGGCCACTACCGGTGCGAGGATGGCCTGTCCGCATCGATCCGGTGCGATCGGCGATAAAGTTCTTTAAGATACCATTTTCGATCAATAGGGTGCGCTGGGTAGGCATTCCTTCATCATCCATATCAATGGTCCCAAAGGCATTATCAGACCGGCCTTCATCCCACGCGGTCAGATTTTCGTGGGCAATTTTTTCCCCTTTCTTCTCCATAAACGGGGTGGTTTTATGTTCAATTTGGGTAGTTTCCAAAAGATGGCCACAAGCTTCGTGAAAAATGACCCCACCGAACTCATTAGCCATGATAATCGGGTAATTTCCTGATTCTACAAAGTCAGCATAGAGCATTTTTCCGGCCGACTCCGCTACCCCTTCAGCCGCCGTTTCGTAGTCCCATTGACGCAGGAAACCAGGGTCACTGGTATCCCCAAACCGTTTACCGATGGAGGCCCGATGGTCTCCATCCGCACAGAATAGGGAGTAACCCACCGACTGAGTGAGGCGAATATCCCTAGCAAAAGTGCCATCGCTGGCCGCCACTAAGACTTCTTGCCAGTCTCGGAAATACATGGCCCGACGGGACTGGATATGGTTGGCTGTTTTTGCCATTTTGCCGTTCGCTTGTAGTAGAGTGTGTCCCATTTCTTCGATGGAACTACATTGGGGTAGCCAAACTTCCTTATCTTTGGTTACGGCGTAGTCTCGTAATAGTTCGAGGTTAATTTCTGGGATGTAGGCGTTAGGGGAAGGTAACGTTAAGCCGAGGATAGATAAGCCCTTCTCTAAGGCGGTTTTTAGCCCTTGGAACGAGAGATCGTTGGTGCTGACATAACAATCGGCTTTACCCTTAAAAATGCGGATTCCTGCGCCGGTGGATAAACGAGGGGAAATGCTGGTAATAGCGTCTTCTTCGGCTAAACAGCTAATATAGTTAACCCGTTCTAGGAAAAATTCTAAAAAGTCGGCCCCGGCTGCCCTTCCTAACCCTAAGAGGGTGGAGAGGGGATCTTGCCAACTGCTATCAAAGCGATCGCGACTCGACTGATAAGATAATTGAGGTAATTCTTTAGAAATTAACAACGTTGCTGTCATAAGAGAGTTTCCTTAATTGGGTTTGGTATTGTAGAGACTGGGTTTATTTTCTATTCTATCCTTTGTCGCTGTTGAGATCAGAAGGAGGGCGATCGCTACTCCAGGCCCACCACGCTTGTTCGCATTCACATAAATAAAATTCTTGCCACCGGCGGCCGTAGTCTTCGGTTATTACTGGGGCCCGTCGGTTGATCCAAGCTTTTTGGGCTTTATTGGCACTAGAATGACAACGAGGGCAACGAAATTGTAACCCATGAATCGCGGTTTCTGTCCAAGCTGGAGGAGTGGGACTAAAGGCATCCATTGTTTTTATTTTAAGCAGTGGTTATCTTTATATTTTATCTTCTGATCGCTAAGAATTGATTGATAATGGTTAGTTTATTAGTTTTCTTCATCTCAAAAAAGTTGTTTTATAACAGTTTTAATATCTTGCTCAGGAGGACGTTTTGCAAATTGTTTATGACTATAAATCCATAAGGGTTTAATGATTCTATCTTGTTCATTCACTAAATAGAGCATCCGAATTTGTCCAGATGCACCTTTTGCAAACATAATTCTTAATTTATAAAGTACCCATTCTTGAGGTAACTTTAGCCCATTGGGTAATGATTCAGAACGAGATTTATTTGGATAAGGATTATTGGTAATTTCGTCTAAATAATTGGAAATAAAGTTGACAAATTCGACTTGTTGGGATTTAGATTTGTATGATTTAACTAATTTTTTAAAGCTTTTCTCAAATTGCTCTGTTTTTTCAATCAAGAAGGGACCTGAGCCACTCATTTACTTCTCCTTGTTGAATATACTTGGGGTCACTTTTTTCTTTCATTCCTTCTTTTAAGACATGAGATAAAATCTTATTGTAATGAGGATGATCTTTTTCTATTTCTAAAAGCTTTTCTTCTCCTAATAAACCCATGTCTTCTAGTGACAGAGGATTAGTTGAGCTTTCTTGACTTGATAAACCAGTACGGGCTTTTCTCCAAGGAAATTCTAAGTGAGTCATGCTACTTAAATAATAAGCATGATATACTCCAAAATATTGCCAAACTTCTTCCAAAACTTCTCGAATTTCTTGAGTAAATAAATTAATTATATCTTGTTGAGGAATGGGTAACTGCTGGGCTTCAAAGTCAGAATAATAATGATAAGCAGGAGGGCAAACGGGACCATATCGCCAAGCTTGAATGTCTTCAGCGAATAAGGGTTCCTCATAAAGCGCAAGGTGTAAACATTGAGTGTAGTAGAGAAGCTTTTGAACCTTCATATTGGTCATTTGGTTCTCTCTACCATCCTGATACGCTCTGAGAATAAAGTATTTAGCGATGTTTTTGGGGTCAACCATCTCTTTATTCTACCGAGTTAGTCCTTTTGTTCTATATATGTAGTCTATCCCATTTATTATAGGATTGGGGTGATTATAGAATAATTTTCGTATAATTGTAAGAATTATTTAAAATCGTGCTTTAAATTTGGTTATGAATACTGGGCTACCCTCTCAAACTATTATCAATCATCGCTTTAAGATTCTACGGCAACTCGGTCAAGGAAAGCTAGGCCGAACTTATTTAGCCCAAGATAGTCATCGCTTTGATGAATCTTGTATTTTGCAAGAATTTGCTCCCGATGTTCAAGATAGTTCAGCCCTGAAAAAAACAGAAGAATTATTTCAACGCAAAGCTCAAATTCTTTACACCTTAGAACATCCTCAGATCCCGCGTTTTCGAGAATTGTTTTCTTGTCAACAAGGGAAAAAAATGACCCTTTTTTTAGTACAAGATTATGTGGAAGGAGTCAGCTATCGTCAACAACTAAAAGAACGATTAGGAGTAGGAAAAGTATTTACAGAAACAGAAGTTAGAGCATTTTTATTGGCGGTTTTACCGGTGCTTAATTATCTCCACGAAAAAGGGATTATCCACCGTGATATTACCCCTGATAATATTATTACTCGTCAAGGGGATAATTTACCCGTTTTAATCGATTTTGGTAGCGTTAAACAGTTATCTACCATCGCTAATACCTACTTTAAACAACCAGAATTATTAACCACTAAAATCATACAAGTGGGTCAACCTGGATATGCACCCCAGGAACAGATTGAACAAGGAATCGTCACTGCCAATAGTGACTTATACGGCTTAGCAGCCACCGCTTGTGTTTTGTTGACAGGGAAAGAACCCTTATACCTGCAAGATACACAGGGTTTAACCTGGCGTTTGCCTCCAGAACTGGCGATTAGTTCCGATTTAAGCCATATTTTACTAACAATGTTAGCTAAAAATCCCAGCGATCGCTATCCTTCCGCCCAAGCAGTCATACAAGTCCTTACCCAGTCTTCTCCTCAACCTCTTACTCCTCCCACCCTGGTCGTTAAGTCTGCTATAATGCCTCAGACTTCTCCGCCGAAAGTTGCCGTTTCCCCTAAGCAAAAAACAGAACAGAACATGACAGTAACCAACAGCAAAAATAGTCCTATTACTGGCTGTTTAGGTAAGTTATTTTTACTTTTAATGCTAATTTTAGGCTCAGGAACAATGGGATGGTGGGCAGGAAAATTATGGATTTCTCAAATCCTCAATGCCCAGGAAAATAGCCAACCAATATCTGTTTTTTCCGAGGAATCATCGACGCCGAATATTAGTGATCAAGAGTTAGAACGTAAAACAGAAATACGCACCCGTCGTCGTCAGTTAGGATTAGATCATAGTTGGTTTGTTTCAGTGGTGGATGAATTATTTTGGGAGAAATATCCCAATCAAAGGGATAAAATTTTGAGCAACAAAAAAGATGATGCCTCTTGGCGAAATAGATGGGATGAAACCGCGATTCAGGTATTAGAGAGTTTAGAGTCTTTGAGTGCTGAATCATTAAGAAATATTGGCAGTTATACCCAAACTCAACGAGAGATTTGGAAGCAACAAGTTAATAATTTATTTTTAAGTAGTCGTGCTTTATATGATTTAGTCGATGGGCGTTTTTTTGCTGCTTTTCCTGACCAAGAAAATCGAGAGTTTATTGATAAGCCTATTGGTCAAATTTGGAATGCTCTAATTATTGATACTATCGCTGCGTTACAAGCGGGAGATGATTACGAAAAATTGGGAATTGAACTACAGCAAAATGGCACAATTCAACGACGTAAAAAATTAGAAGCGGGACAAGGAAATGCTTACGTTGCTAACTTAAATGCTTACCAAACTATTGAGGTTAAACTAGAGGGCGATCGCAATTTACTATTATCTATTTATTCTCCTACAGGAAGAAATAACATACTAGAAGATTCTTCAACTCATCAATGGTCAGGCCAATTAATTGAAAGTGGGTATTATGAATTTACAGTGGTTTCAAAACATAAAAAACCCATCAATTATGAACTGACGATTACGATTGTAGATTAACGGATTAATGTTATGAATAATCCTGAGTCATTACAGAAGTTTCAAACGGCAATCTATCAAAATAAAAATGAAGATTGTGAACTAATAGAAATAGGATTATCTCTATTAGAATTAGGAGATTTTCAGCAGCGTTGGGAAGTAGCAAAATTGTTTCCAAAACTAGGAGAAAATATCATTAATCCTTTATTAATTGTCTTAGAAGACGAAAATAATGAGGTTGAATATCGTTGGTTTATTGCTCGTATTTTGTCTGGATTTAATGATATAAAAATAATTCTTTCTTTTACGAAACTATTACAAACGACGGAAGAAGAAGAACTCTTAACTATAGTAGCAGAAGGGTTAGGAAAAATAGGAATTTCTGCTATCAACAGTTTAGAAACATTAGTAAAAGAAGATAAATCTTCTAAACTATTAGCCGTCAAAGCATTAGCATACATCCGACATTCAGATACCATTGAACCTTTGTTAAAAGTAGTTAATGATCCTAACCCAGAAATTCGTGCGATCGCGTTAGAATGTTTGGGAAGTTTTCATCAAAAACAACTGATTCCTATCTTTATTCAAGCCTTAAATGATCCTGTTTCTACTGTGCGTAAAGAAGCGATTATTGCCCTAGGAATGCAGTCAGAATTAACAACAGAATTTAATATTATTCAATGCTTAAAACCATTACTTTATGACATAAATTTAGAAATTTGTCAACAAACTGCATTAACTTTGGGACGAATCAAAAGTGATGAAGCGATAAAAGAATTATCTATTATTTTGCAGAAAGAAATAACCCCTATAGAACTAAAAAAAGAAGTGATTAAAGCATTAATTTGGACAGAATCACCCCAAACTATAACCTATTTAAAACAAGCATTATTCAGAGGAAATATAGAAGTGTGTCAGATAATAATTAATTTATTAGGAACCCAAAAAAGTGAAAATATTAGATATAAAGCCAGTAAAATTTTGATGGAGTTCTTAGAATCAAACTGTCTCATTAGTCAAGAAAAAAGTATCAAAAAAAACATAGCAGTTGCTTTAGGAGAACTAGGAGATGAAACTGCCATTACAGCCCTTAAAAAACTAGCTAATGATTCCAATAAATCGGTTAAATTACACGCAATTTCAGGGTTAAAAAAGAATGAATATTAACAATTAAGGGTTTAACCTAATTAACCTATTTATAACTTTTTCAGCAACCCTTATTTATCATTTTTTTGGAAACCAATCTTCATCTAATAATTGTTCCAGACTATAAGGACATTTTTCAGGAAAAGTATAAAGAAAGGATGAGCAATGTTAACTCATCCTCACACCAAATATTAATGTTAATAATTTAAGAATTCTACTTTTTTAACTTCTTAACTGCTTTTAGTTTGATCAATGGCAGCCTTAACAAATCCTAAAAATAAAGGATGGGCGCAGTTAGGACGGGATCTAAATTCCGGATGAAATTGAGTGGCAATAAAAAAGGGATGATCCGAAAATTCAATAATCTCTACTAAACGACCATCAGGAGAGGTTCCACTCACTTTATACCCCGTTTCAACTAATTGATTGCGGTAAGCATTATTAAACTCGTAACGGTGACGGTGACGTTCATAAATCACCTCTTGTTGATATAAAGACGCAGCCAACGTATCCGCAGTAATACGACAGGGATACAGTCCTAAACGCATGGTTCCCCCCAAGTCCACCACGTCTTGCTGTTCTGGTAACAAATTAATCACAGGATTAGCCGTTTCTGGTTCAAACTCGGCACTATTAACATTATTCAAACGGGCAACATTACGGCCCCATTCAATCACCGCGCATTGCATCCCTAAACACAATCCCAGAAAGGGAATTTTCTCCTTTCTAGCGTATTCAATGGCCCTAACCTTACCATCCACCCCCCGAATACCAAACCCACCCGGAACAATAATGCCACTCACATCCTTTAAATATTTATCCGCGCCATAATTTTCAATATCTTCCGCATCCACCCAGCGTAACTTAACCTCGCTATCGGTAGCAATACCCCCATGTACCAAGGATTCTACCACTGATAGATAAGCGTCGCTGAGTTGAACATATTTCCCCACCAAGGCCACTTCAATTTGTCGTTTTGGGGCCTGCATTCGTTGGATTAAGGTTTGCCATTGACTTAAATCCGGTTGACGGGGTTCGAGGTGCAATAATTCGAGGGTTTGTTGGGCTAACCCTTCTTTTTCCACCACCAACGGCACTTCATAAATACTACTAGCATCTTGGGCCGTAATGACCGACTCCACAGGAACATCGCAAAATTCTGACAGTTTTTCCTTCATTCCTTCCTTTAAAGGGCGATCGCAACGACACACCAACACATCCGGTTGAATACCAATCGATCGCAACTCTTTCACCGAATGTTGCGTGGGTTTCGTCTTCATTTCCCTCGCTGCTGGAATCCAGGGAATGAGGGTTACGTGCATATAAAGAACGTTATTGCGGCCCACATCCTTACGAAACTGGCGTATTGCTTCTAAAAAGGGCAACGATTCGATATCTCCCACCGTTCCCCCGATTTCAGTAATCACAATATCAGGGTTGGTATTTCTAGCCACCCGATGGATGCGTTCTTTGATTTCGTTGGTAATATGGGGAATCACTTGCACCGTTCCCCCCATATAGGCCCCCCGTCGTTCTTTATTCAACACCGCTTGATAAATCGAGCCGGTGGTGACACTATTAAGACGGGACATGGGGGTATCCGTAAACCGTTCGTAATGGCCCAAGTCTAAATCCGTTTCGGCCCCATCATCGGTGACAAACACTTCCCCGTGTTGATAGGGACTCATGGTTCCAGGATCAACGTTAATATAGGGGTCAAGTTTGAGGATAGAAACCGAGTAATTTCGAGATTTGAATAAACGGCCCAAACTGGCCGCCACAATCCCTTTACCAATACTGGAGACAACCCCACCAGTCACAAAGACAAACTTAGTCATAAAAATTTTTCTAGATGAGAGAATAGATAAGATAGCTAGTAAAAGTATAGTCAAAGATCAAAGGACCAAAGCTAAAATAAACACATAGGGGTTAACTGTTTTTCAGGAAACTTTGTCATAATTTGGAATAGGGAACCCTGTGACTATCAAATAATAAAAGTATCATGCGTATTAAACAGTTCGTCGTCTATGTAGCACTATTAATCTTAGGTGGGAGTGTCGGCATTTGGGGCAGTCGCTATTGGATGGAAACGTCCCCCGAAGAAGCCAGTCAAACCCCCGCAGTGGTTCCCACAACCCTTAAACCATTCCCTTTCCCTGCCAAATCTTCTTCAAAAACCGATTTAAACTTTATTGCTCAAGCCGCCCAAAAAGTCGGTCCGGCGGTGGTTCGCATTGATGCGACCCGACAGGTTTCCGAGCAAATGGGGGAAACCTTTGAACATCCTTTCTTTCGTCGCTTCTTTGGTAACGATCTGCCTATTCCCAGAGAACACGTCGAACGGGGAACCGGATCAGGGTTTATTCTAACCTCCGATGGACAGTTATTAACCAATGCTCACGTGGTGGATGGAACCAAAGAGGTAAAAGTCACCCTCAAAGATGGTCAAGTGTATCGAGGAAAAGTGCTGGGAACCGATTACATGACGGATGTGGCTGTGGTCAAAATTGAAGCAGAAAATTTGCCGACGGTGGATATTGGTAACGCCGAGGAACTTAACCCTGGAGAATGGGCGATCGCCATTGGCAACCCTCTAGGATTGGATAATACGGTGACAGTAGGCATTATTAGCGCGTTGGGCCGTTCTAGTTCTGAGGTGGGGGTCCCCGATAAACGGGTTCGCTTCATCCAAACCGATGCAGCGATTAACCCAGGAAACTCGGGCGGCCCTCTCCTCAATGCTCAAGGCCAGGTGATCGGCATTAACACCGCTATTCGGGCCGATGCTCAAGGGTTAGGGTTTGCCATTCCCATCGAAACGGCCCAACGGGTAGCCAACCAACTCTTAACCACGGGGAAAGCAGCCCATCCTTATTTGGGTATCCACATGATCACCCTCAACCCGGAACTCCGCAAGGAACTCAATGAGGACCAACAATTAGGGTTCAAGGTGACGGACAATCAAGGGGTGTTAGTGGTGCGGGTGGTTAACGATTCCCCAGCCCAAAAAGCCGGGTTTAAACCAGGGGACATTATTCAAAAAGTGGGGGGTAAACCGGTTGATAAAGCGGTGGAAGTACAAGAACAAGTAGAACTTAGCACCATCGGCGAAACCCTAATGGTTGAGGTGATTCGTAATGAGAAACCCAAAACCTTGAAAGTGTTACCCGGTTCTTTCCCCACAGATTAACCTCCTGCCTTCTGCCCTCTGTTCGCGGAGGGGATTGGCTCCTCCCTTCGTTAACTTAAATGTCGGGCTAAGTCCCACGCTGTACCGTCCGAGGAGTTTAAGGGAATCGGCAACGGTCAGCGTGTGGATACAGCCCGACCAATATATTAACGTGCGACAGCACAACCTCGCCTAGATAAGCT
>JASJBX010000253.1 GCA_030066295.1 Crocosphaera sp. | reverse complement strand
TGTTGACCATTATAGCAAGTCACTGGCGATTCATCCCACACTTGTTTAATTATTTTTGATTGAAAACAAAGTGTGGGGCTTCTCGCCAAATAAGCTAAAAAGAGGCTGTAATAACAACCCCTTTTTTCTCCTACACAACTTGTTTAAAGTTTTTTACTTGATCACTGCTACCACCGGAGAACCCTCTGAAGGGGTAATTTTCGGAGATAAGAAACCCTCAGCGTAAATTTTAGGGTTATTTTGAGAGATTTGCGTATAGGACTCGCGAACTTGTGTATTTAAAGCGACTGTCTTAACGTCGTATAATTGGGTGGCCAGTTTGGGATATAGACCGATCGCAACAATTAACGCTAAGAAAGAAAGGGCGATAAAGATTTCCCTGGGGTTGGCATCGCTATATCTGGCTTGATCGGGAAGCACGCAGTTGGTGCCAAAACAAACCGCTTCGGTGTTATCTTGATAATCTTTGCGTTTTACGGTGTCTCCTACCACACAAACGGGAATTTTACCGGTGCCATAAAATAACTGTCGCAGCATGGACAGCAAATAGATGGGGGTGAGGATCAACCCTACCGCAGATAAAAAGACGGTAACGGTACGGAAAGCAGAACTATAGATGTCGCTGCTGGTAAAACCGAGGAAAACGGCGATTTCACTGGCAAAGCCACTCATTCCAGGCAACGCTAAGGAGGCCATGGCACCGGCGGTAAATAAAGCGAAGACTTTGGGCATTTTCTCCCCAATGTCCCCCATGTCGTTCAAGGCGAGGGTGTGGGTGCGATCGTAAGTTACACCAGCTAAGAAGAATAACAAGGCAGCAATTAAACCATGAGAGAGCATTTGCAACATGGCCCCACTCATCCCTAAGTCGGTAAAAGAAGCGATTCCTAACAGCACAAACCCCATGTGTGAGACGGAGGAATAGGCTAAACGACGCTTCATGTTGGTTTGTCCGAAGGAAGTCAATGCCCCATAGACAATATTAACCACCCCTAACGTGGCTAAAATGGGGGCGAAGTAGATATGGGCATCGGATAATAGTCCCATGTTGAGACGAATTAACCCGTAACCCCCCATTTTCAAGAGGACACCGGCTAAAATCATGGAGACAGGGGCAGAAGCTTCCCCGTGAGCATCCGGTAACCAGGTGTGTAGGGGAAAGATAGCTAATTTCACACCAAAGGCCACCAACAGTCCCGCATACAGGAATAATTCTAAGCCTAAAGGATAATCTTTGAGTCCCAGTTGAACAAGATCAAAGGTTAAGTTATCGCCTCCATACAGGGCCATGGCTAAGGCGGCCACTAAAATAAAGATGGACGCGGCTGCAGTATATAACAAGAACTTCATGGCTGCGTACTGGCGTTTTTGTCCCCCCCAGATGGAAATGAGGAGATAAACGGGAACCAGTTCCAACTCCCACATGATGAACAGGAGGAGGACATCTTGAGCCACAAAAACCCCGATCTGTGCTGCATATAACATCAACATGAGCGTATAAAACAGGCGGGGTTTATGATCCACTTGCCAAGCAGAAAACATGGCCAGGGTGGTTACCAGTCCGGCTAACAGCACCAAAGGCATAGAAATGCCGTCTACTGAGACAGCCCAACTTAGTCCCAAAGTGGGCAACCAATCATATTTTTCTACTAATTGAAATCCCGAGTTACTGGGATCGTAATTCTGGGCAAATACGTAACACATTAAAACAAAATCAGCGATCCCTACTCCTATGGCATACCACCGTACCTGCTTACCTTCTTTGGCAGGGATAACGGGGATCAACAACGAAGCCACTAAAGGGAGTAATATGATCGCAGTTAACCAGGGAAATTGTTCTGCTATCATCATCATAAACAAAGATATTAAGTTTCGATGACAACATTATACGTCATTTTGTCAAGATGAGTTTACAAATTTTTAATAACTGAACGATTAGTGATGACTTCTTACAATAAATTGTATAGATTTTTGTGATATACTGACAAACAAATTGAAATGGTTAAGAAGAAAATGAAGGTCAAGTATAATATTTTATCGGTATTTTGAGAATATATTATTGTCATTTGTTTTCAGCTAAATTAAGCCAAAATATCAACATCAATATACTTGATTGCTTAGGCTATGATTGTTATATTTTCATGAATTAATTTGAGTTAGTTTACCTTAAAATATAACAAACTAATTTGTTTTTTATCGGTTAATATTTTCTATGAATCATTTTTTATTACATAGTAGTTGGTTAATTCCCTTTTACGGTTTAATCGGTGCCGTATTAACACTCCCTTGGTCTTTGGGTATTATTAAGCGTACAGGACCTAGGCCAGCAGCTTATTTAAACCTGTTGATGACGGGATTATCTTTTGTTCATGGCACGGTTGCTTTTAGTTTAATTTGGCAGGGAAAAACAGAACAATTATTGTTCAAGTGGCTGAGTGTGGCTGATTTAGATTTATTCTTATCAGTACAGTTATCTCCCGTTAGTTTAGGGGCGTTGGAGTTAATTACTGGCATTAGTTTACTGTCTCAAATTTATGCGTTAGGTTATATGGAAAAAGATTGGTCTTTAGCCCGATTTTTTGGCTTAATGGGAATCTTTGAAGCAGCGTTGGGAGGCATTGCTTTAAGTGACTCTTTATTACTGAGTTACGGACTTTTAGAAATCTTAACCCTATCCACTTACTTATTAGTTGGTTTTTGGTATGCTCAACCGTTAGTGGTCACCGCAGCGAGGGACGCATTCTTAACCAAACGGGTTGGGGATATTATTTTGTTAATGGGGTTAGTGGCCCTATCCAGTTACGGGGAAGGGTTAACCTTTTCCCAGTTGGAAAATTGGGCATTAACGAACCCAGTTCCCCCGTTAACGGCAACTTTACTGGGTTTATCGTTAATTGCTGGTCCTACGGGAAAATGCGCTCAGTTTCCGCTTAATTTATGGTTAGATGAGGCCATGGAAGGACCTAACCCTGCCGGTATTATGCGAAACTCTATTGTCGTGTCGGCGGGTGCTTATGTCTTAATTAAGTTGCAACCGGTGTTTACCTTATCCCCTGTTGCCTCGGATGTGTTGATTGTTTTGGGGGCGGTAACCGCCATTGGTGCGTCTTTGATAGCCATGGCTCAAATTGATATTAAACGGGCTTTATGCCATTCTACCAGTGCTTATTTGGGGTTGGTGTTTATTGCGGTGGGGTTGGGCCATGTCGATATTGCTTTCTTGTTGGTGTTTACTCATGCCATTGCTAAAGCCTTATTATTTATGAGTGCAGGTTCAGCTATTTTGACCACCAGTGACCAAAATATCACAGAAATGGGGGGGTTATGGTCAAGAATGCCCGCTACCACCACCGCTTTCGTGGTTGGCTCTGCTGGGATGGTAGTCCTGCTGCCCATGGGAATGTTTTGGACCTGGGCAAAATGGTTTGATGGCTCTTGGAACGTATCGTTATGGTTATTGGCTATTTTAGTGTTTGTCAATGGCTTATGTGCGTTTAACCTCACCCGTATTTTTCGCTCTGTTTTCTTGGGGACTCCTCAGAAGAAAACCCGTCGGGCCCCAGAAGTTCCCTGGCCGATGGCTTTTCCTATGGTGACGTTAACCATTTTTACGTTAATAGCACCGTTGGCCCCCATTCGTTGGCCGTTATGGTTATCCCAAGTTAGCCCCATTTCAACTAATAGTTCGTTTACTGTTCAATGGGCAATTCCTTTGTTCATATTATCGGGTTTCTTGGGTTGTTTAGTGGGGGTTTTCCGCCCCATTCGTCGCACTTGGGAACGCTTAGCCAACTTTTATTTACGCTTCTTCCAAGATTTATTTGCTTATGACTTTTATTTAGATAAAGTTTATGAGTTTACCGTGGTTGCACTGGTGGCTAATCTTTCTAAAGTTGCTGCTTGGTTTGATCGCTATGTGGTTGATGGAGTGGTTAATTTAGTGAGTTTATTTACCATTTTTAGCGGCAATGCTCTAAAGTATAATGTATCAGGTCAATCACAATTTTATGTACTGACTATTTTGATTAGTATTATTTTATTTTTGTGGTTTATTTTGAGTGGTCAATGGTCATTGATTACTGAATTTTGGTCAAGCTTTTTGACCAAATAATTCCTCTATAATACAAACATTTTGTCTGTTGGTATGAGTCAGATGGTAAGGTGGGCAAACTTTTTTAGTGGACGAATAGTCCAGATAAATGTTTGATTTGCCCACCCTACAAAACTGCCTGTGAATGTAAAGTCTAAAAGACTTTGTTACTATTTCTGTAGGAGAATCAATTTTAATAATGCTTACTACCTTAATTATCATCCCCTTAATAGGGGCAGGTTTAATCGCTTTTTTGCCAGGAAAACAAGAGGCTAGTTTTTATCGTTCTTTGGCTCTTGTTTTGACCACTCTTTTACTAATATTTACCCTGATTATTGGGTTTCAATTTGATATCAGTAATCCTAATATGCAGTTTACTGAGTCTGTTCCTTGGATCGCAGCTATCGGTTTAAACTATCATTTAGGGGTAGATGGCTTATCGTTTCCTTTACTTTTTTTGAATAGTTTATTGACTTTAATTGCTATTTATGCAAGCAGTAAAACCGTCGAGCGATCGCGTTTTTATTATGCACTAATTTTAATTTTAAATAGTGGGGTTTCAGGGGCATTTTTAGCACAAAATTTGTTGTTATTTTTTCTCTTCTATGAGTTAGAAATTATCCCCCTTTATTTCCTCATTGCTATTTGGGGCGGTGGCAAACGAGGGTATGCTGCCATGAAATTCCTGTTATACACTGCTATTTCGGGATTTTTGGTTTTAGCGTCATTTTTGGGCTTAGTATGGCTCTCAGGCGCATCTACGTTCGACTATGACCCTTTACGCTCCCAAATACTACCCCTTTCTACTCAATTATTATTACTCGCCCCTTTACTGGTGGGGTTAGCCATCAAAATTCCCATTTTCCCCTTCCATACCTGGCTTCCTGACGCGCACGTGGAAGCATCTACCCCTGTATCGGTGTTATTAGCAGGAGTCTTGTTAAAATTGGGGACTTATGGACTATTACGCTTTGGGATAGGTTTATTCCTCGATGCTTGGACTTATATGGCCCCTTGGTTAGCCACCCTAGCCGCCATTAGCGCGTTATATGGGGCTTCCTGTGCTATCGTGCAGAAGGATATGAAGAAGGTGGTGGCTTATTCTTCCATTGCTCACATGGCCTACATTTTACTGGCCGCTGCTGCGAGTACCCGTCTCAGCATCACTGCAGCAACGTTTCAAATGGTCAGTCATGGCTTAATTTCTGCTATGTTATTCCTATTGGTTGGGGTGGTGTACAAGAAAACGGGTAGCCGAGATGTGGACTTTTTGCGGGGTTTATTGAACCCTCAACGGGGTTTACCCATCACAGGGAGTTTAATCATTTTAGGGGTGATGGCTAGTGCTGGTATTCCGGGAATGGTGGGCTTTATTGCTGAATTTTTGGTATTTAGGGGCAGTTTTCCTATTTTTCCTGTGCAAACGTTACTCTGTTTAGTGGGGAGTGGTTTGACGGCGGTTTATTTCCTATTGATGGTTAACCGTGTCTTTTTTGGTCGCTTAACCCCCGAATTATCGCAAATACCCAAAGTTTTATGGTCTGAGCGTCTTCCTGCTTTTGTTTTAGCTGTTTTAATTGTAGTTTTAGGTATTCAACCTAGTTGGATGGTGCGTTGGAGTGAACCCCAA
>JASJBX010000252.1 GCA_030066295.1 Crocosphaera sp. | reverse complement strand
TCAGTAGATCGAAAAGTTGCTTGTTTAGGCTGCAAGGGAGCTTCTGAGCGGGGAGAAGGGGAGATTATGTTAAGCTATTTTAGAGAAAATAAAGGTTTCAAAGGCTATAAATCTCTAGAAATCTTAATTTAATTCGCTATATTTTAATTTTTATCCTATTTCCTTTCTCCCCCGCTCCGTTCTCCCTGCTCCCCCGCAATCCTAACTAGGATCTTTGTGATCTACTGAGACTTGATTTTTGATTATGTCCCTTGGTGGCCGCCAGGGGACTACTTTTATTTTATGCTTATTGAAGCCCTACACGGTTTCTGGAACAATAGTGTCAAAATAAGTTAAGATTAAGTCCGCGTTATTACGAGAGGCATTTTCTGCAATTAAATCGTTAGTAAAATTATCAATTAAAAAGCCAAATTCTAAGTCATCTAACTGAGAAGCAAATAAATCAATTAAGTTATAATCTTGTTGTTCTATTTGATTATTCCCATCAATATCGAGTAAGGTTTCTCCGACTTCATTAAAATAACTCAGAATGGAATTGGCATCCCTACGATTAGCATCATTACCTATTAAATCATTAGAAAAATTGTTGATCAAGAAATCAAATTCTGTTGCATCTAAACCTGAAGCATACAAATCAATTAAATTATAATCTTGTAGTTCTAACACTCCATTATCATCAATGTCTAATGTGGGTTCAAAACTAACTGCTTCAATGGTAAAGGTGGCGGTTTGGACATCACTGCCTGGGTTCCCTGCATTATCAGCGAGGGTGGTGGTATCTACTTGTATAGTGTAGTTGCCTGGGGTATTTGTGACATCTTCTAACCCATTAATACGGTAAATGTTGTCAGAAACTAGATTAATGGTGACGGTTTCGGGGAGGGGGACAATCACACCGTCTCGTAGTAGGGTAAGATCGTCTCTATCAAAGGTACTGAGATCAAGGGGTTCGGAAAATTGTACATCGATGCTGTTAACCGAGTTAACGGTGAGGGTGGTGGGAATATTAAGGAAGTTTAATAAGACGGGTTCGGTAACATCGGCGAAGATGTCAATGTCCCCTGTACTGCTGTTTCCTGCCTCATCTTGGATGGTTAATTGAACGGTACGAGACCCCACGCCTGAGAGTTCAATGTCCCCTGTAAAGGTGGTTCCTGTGACGCTGGCCTGTGCTAAGTTTTCTCCTGTGGTGGCATCTTTAAAGTAAACTCGTAGGTTTTCTTCGGGTAATTCCCCGGAAATGGTGATATTTCGGCTATTTACTCGATATTGTCCGTATTGGTTGATAGTTGCGATCGCAGCAGAGGCAGGGGTTAACTCGTTAACGGGGGGAGTGGTGGTAACTTGAATATTGGTTGCAGAGAAGGGTTGAGACTGATCTAAAATCCAGGTGGTAGCAAGATCATTGATGGTTGCGTTGCCGGCGTTGTCTTCGATACCATCACCGTTGACGGTTAATGTATATTCTCCTTCTGTTTCTTGTAAAAAGGTTAACCCTTTAATACGGTAGGTGGTTTCGTTGCGTTTTTCTATTTCTACATCGGAGGTGATTAAGTTATTGCTTCCATCTAGGGTTAAGGTAATGTCTTGATAGTCGAATGTTTCTGGATCTATTGCTTGATCTAAGGTAACTTCTATAGATGCAATGGCGGTATTTCGGGGACTATTTAAGTTATCAATATCTATTAATATTGGGGCAGTATTATCTAATACCCAGGTGAAGCCTTTTCCTCCTAAACCGTTGTTATTATCTAAGTCTTGGATGTTGTTAGCGATAACTAATAATTCATAGTCTCCTTCTAAGTTGGTAAACTGGGTTAAGTTACTGACTTGATAAGTGCGATCGCTTATCTGAGTAATAATAATTGAATCGTTAACTAAGTTACCTCCTTCGTTACGAGTTAAGGTGATATCTTCGTAGGTGAAACTGTTAGCTTGGATGATTTCGGTAAAGGTGACGGTAAAGCTTTCGACTGGGGTAGTTAAGAGGTTATTAGTAAAGCCATTTACAGATTCTACGGTGGGGCGATCGCCTGTAAATAACCAAGTTTCTGTTATGTTTCCTGCACCAATATTTCCAGCTAAGTCTTGAACACCAGTTGCATCAATACTGAGTTTATATTGTCCAATATTTCCAGTAATTTCTGTTAAGTTATTTATTCTAAATGTAATGGGATCTATTCGACTGATAGTGACAGCATCAGTAATTAAGTTATTATCGTTATCGAGGGTAAGAGTAATGTCTTGATAGTCGAAAGTATTTACTCGTATTGCTTCGGTAAAGACGACGGTTAAACTCTCAACAGGAATATCACGGGGGTTAGGATCTACGTCTAGAATTTCTCGAACTTTCGGGGCTGCGTTTTCGTTACTGTCATAAATTATTGTGTAGGTTGCGGTTGCATCAAAGTCAAGAAAATGTAATTTATTTTCATAAGTGGGTCGTCCGGTTGCGGGGAAAGTTCTATCAGTACGCCAGATATTTTCGGGGTTAATTTCTGTGCCGTCATTCCGAACAATTTTGTCTATTTTGAATTGTCCATCTGCTGGATCATCTAGTATTATATATGTCCAGATCCCCCCTAACCCCCCTTCAGAAGGGGGGAATATGGTGATTTCTGCTTCTAGATCAAAGATGGTTACAGGTGCATCAATGGTAACATCATCAATCGCTGTAACGGATGCAGTTGTGCCATTACTAAAGTAGAGGGTATCGGGATAGAAATTAGCGTCAAATTGGTCGTTAACTAAGAAGTCTGAGAGTCCATCATCATCTGCTTGTACAGTTTGGATTAATTCGTGAATATTAACTTCTTTAATCAGGGATAATTCTTCATCCCCTAAGTCATTTATGTGTTTAAAAGTTACTTCGTATTCGTTAAACTTACCTTGAATAGAAGATTTTAATAACCATTCTGCGACTGCGGTTTCTCCTGCTGCTATATCTTCAAAATCTACACTTAAAGATGGACTTGCAGGTTCACCATTCACTTGTGAACCAATAATATTAAATTTAGCAAATAGCCCTTTTTCGTTCTCAATAATTTCAGGTTGTGCGGAGGTAATACTGAGGTTTCTGGCATCACCAAAACCGTTATTTTTAACTAAAACTGCTAAGGAAAATGGTTCAGCAACTTCTGTTGCATCGGTAAAAGGATCGTCACCAAAAACATTCCTTTGTTGAAAATAATCTAGGGTTAATTCTGCTTGAGGATTAACAGTAATTGGTGTTGATAATAAAGGAACGTTTATAACTTGACCATTTTCAGTATAGCTAAGTATACCACCAATACTATAAACAGTAGGTTCTTGAGGAGCAGCTAAATTAGTAGGAATAAATGTCCATTCTGCACTTCCTAACCCTTCATTTATAGAAGTATTGGGATCATCAGAAGTAAGAATCCCTGTTCCATCAAGATTAGTAATATTATCGAGAATAGGATCAGTAATACCAAAAAAATCATTGACAATATTTCCATTTTCATCTCTTATATCTAAAACAACTGAGATATTTTCTAAATTAAGATCACTACCATTATCTATTTCTAAGCTGCCAAGAAATGCAGAACGAGTCATTACTGCTTCTTGGTTAATAGCAATGCGAACTTCCGCACAAACACCAGAATTATCATCAATACCTAGCCCTGTTTCTGCTTCAAGAACAAGTGCATTTATATAATCAGATATATCTGTAAATCCTTCACTTTCGCTAGTTTCAGAGATTACTTGTAGTTCTTGTAATGGACTTAACAATTCACTCTGATTAATAAAATCGGTACTTTGGCCATCGGGGACATCTTCTAGGGTAAAAATTCCAGAATTCCAATACTCTAAGGTTCGATTCCAACGATCAATAAATCGGTTGATGTCCGTACCTGTTAGAGTTGTTGGAAAAGAAATATTTAATAATTCTTGTCGTTCTTGTTCTGAAATATTACTTCCAGAATTACTAGAAGTATTGATTTTTTGTGCAAAGTTAATCAGCCAATTTTCTAATTGTTCCCCGTCGTTAACTTCAAGCCATACATCGCTTCCAAAAAATCCAGTTAATGAGTCTAGTATGGTTTGAATACTATCTCTAGCTTGTATTAATAACTCTATTTCGCTAGTATTACTAAGCTGGATAATTGCACTATTTGCTAATAAACTATTATTAGAAATATTGCTTAAACCTAATCTATCTGACAATACATCTAGTAAACCTTCAATACAATCTTTTACATCACAAAGTGTTCCTATTAACGGTGATTTTTTTGATGCTCTATCACAAATAAGACCAAATATATCCGGAGGATTTTGGGGATCTATCACAGGAATACCTGGATTTTCCAACCCAAACATACCTAATGTTTTTTCAAGAAAACCAGGTATATCGCCTTCAAGTAAAGGTTTTAGTAGACCAAGCAATGCTTGTGGACCGTTGCCTCTTCCTCGTCGAAGTTTGAGACAAGGTACTAGTTTAAGAACATCACAGAAAAGTTCTATGAAAGGCAATGAAGGCGTTAAACTATTAATTTGAGGTTTATTTCCATTTCCAGAGTTATTGTTACCATCATCATCATTACCACCACCACCACCACCACCACTACCGCTACCACCATAATAAATACTGGCCGCTCTTAAGGCCGCATAAAAATTCCTGAGAAAATCAAGACTATTATTCCCAGTCGGTAATTTTGGAATGGTACACTCCGCATTCTCAAATATAAATAGCGTTCTTTTCTTGACATTTTCTGGTCCACAGGGATATCCCCAACAGATACTACTTAAAATGACACAAGGAACCTCTTGTGTTTCTGTTAATGTACTGAGAGAGGCAATATTAAATGGTGAGGCTTCAGGTTCTCCAATTTTTGTAATGGTTACAGGTATTTTCAACGAGCTTTTTGCATCTAAAGTGTCAAAACTGTCAATTAACGGTTTTATTTCATAAAAAGGATGTTCTCCAAACAATAGTTCTATGTCTTGAGCAGCAATAAGTCCATGATTTTCAATCGTCAACTCAATTGTGAGTGTTTGACCAATAGAAGTTAAACTTTCTAAATCAATGAGTGGAGGATCAATCGTAACGACGGGAACCGGAACATCGGTTCTAAATGTACTATTTACAGTAATATTATATCGATCCTCAATTCCACCCTCAATTTCTTCTACACCAAAGTTATATTCAACAGTTTGAAAAGATAAGAAAGGATTTATTGTTTCTGTCTCTCCTGCATTAATCTCTACGGTTTGACTAAATCCATCATGATCTTCTGCTTTAACCTCTAAACTGTAATAACCTTCTGGTAAATCATCAAAATTGACCATTCCTGTCTCATCGGTGGTCATTCTGGCGATTTCAACTTGAGTGAAATAATCCCGTAATATAACCGTTGCATCGCTTAGTTTGGGAGAACCTTCGGCAAAATAAAAGTATTCATCAATAACATTAACTGCTAAATCTCCGGTTGCTTCACTCACTGCACGGAAATTAAAATCAACTGCTAAGTCCCCATCATTCCCCACCGCATCAAAGAAGAGATTACCTTGATACTCTGTCAACGGTAAATCATTCCCAGGAGTTAACGCTAACGTAACATTAGTGGACTCTCCAGGGGCCAACGATTCAATGGTGTCTGCTGTTGCTAAACTTAACCAAGGTGCATCTGGTAACAACACTTGAATATCATTCGCTGTTGCACCTCCTTCGTTGCTTAACTCAATTTCTACAAAGGTTTGCTCACCCC
>JASJBX010000251.1 GCA_030066295.1 Crocosphaera sp. | reverse complement strand
GCTTCCAAAGCGCGTTCCGCTTTACCTACCATTGCTCAACAGCAAGAAATGTCCCGTCACAACAAAATCAGCGAAGAGTTAGCTTCAACTGTCTTTGTTGCTCCTGAAATTGATTAACCTTTCCATAACCCATAGGTAGTTAGATTTTCCAAAAGGCTAGGTTTCTAGCCTTTTTATTTTTTTTATGTATAATCTTATAGATACTTCATAAAAGTATATAAAAACTAATTTTTGCCAAAATAAAAATTGGCAACTTTTGGTGTTAGACTATTGTATGAAGTTAAGCACAGCCCCAGGAAAACTGGGATATTAAAAGCTGTGATTAAGCATTCTGTCGGAGCCACTGTCAGTAAGACTTATTGCTAAATAATTGGTGCAATTCCAGTGATAGCAATAAAAACTGACTACCCTGACCTAACCATAAGGCCAAGAGATATCGGCAAAATTTAAGTATTACGTATAGTTAAATTGTCACTTTATTGTTTAGTGACAGTGAAAGTTTAGTGAATTTCAAAGGATGTAATCAAATGAAAAAACTCATCTTTGTTTTGTCGGAATGGGGTTATTGGGGAGAAGAACTCATTGGTCCTCTAGAAGTCTGTGATCAAGCTGGATACGAAATCACCTTTCTGACTCCAACAGGACAAAAACCCACTCCCTTAGCGGTTAGTATGCAGCCTGGATTTATAGATCCACCCTTAGGCCGCTCTGTTACCTCAGAATATTACGCTCAAAAAACCAAAGAAGTTCACGAATCTGATCGTCTCAATAACCCGAAGAATTTACAAGACTGGTTTCCCCTTCGTCCCTACCCCAGTTCTGCCACCTATCTTAGGGATATGGAAGCTTATTATAAAACCCTAGACACCCTAACCAATGAAGAACTGATCAATTATGATGCGATCGTTGTTGTAGGTGGTAGTGGAGCTTTAGTAGATTTAGCCAATAACCAAAGACTACATGATCTAATTCTCGGGTTTTACCGTCTGGGTAAACCCATTGCCACAGAATGCTATGGTGTGAGTTGTCTAGCCTTTGCTAGAGACTTCCGCGAAAAAAATAGTTTAATTTGGGGTAAGCACGTAACAGGCCATCCCATTGACTACGATTACATAGACGGTACCGGGTTTGAAGGTCCCCATGCGTTAGATGGTTCAAACACAGGTTTTGGTAATGGTTACATCAACTTCGGACCTCCCTTTTACCCCTTAGAATTTATTCTTAGAGATGCAGTGGGACCCGACGGCCAGTTTATTGGTCGAGTTGGCCACGAAACCTCCGTTGTTGTCGACTATCCCTTTATCACCAGTCGTTCCACTGCTTCCTCAGCAGAATGTGGAGAGAAGTTGATTGAAGTGTTAGAAAAAGGGCTAAAACGATACAACTGGTAAGCAACCTTGCGATAATTAATTAACAATTAACAATGGATAATTGAACCTAATTTTTTGCCCAGTTACCATATTCAATCTTTTATTTAGATTGGGTGATAAAAAAGAAAAACTTGTGTTATCTTACAAGAGATAAGAATATTTATAAGGTACGGTAAAGAATTTTATTCCTAGATAATATTTATTGCCCGACTTAAAATAATCTGTATTATTTTGTTGCTTTTATAAAAGGATTAGGTGAATAATATGGTTAGATTGTAAAAGTCAATTTATTTACAGTTAAGACTAATCATAGTAGATAGGTTTTATACTTTAGTTACAGTTGTAATTAAAACTGTTGCCCGTTCATACTTCCCTATCAAATCTCTAAAATAGTTAGTTTTATAGAAGATAGAAGATGTGAAGGAAACCTAAAACTTGTTATAACTGTGGATACAAAAGACTAATTACTGTTATCACAAAGGTAATCTTGTTGCGAAAATTTGTTATATCAAATAGATAGAGATTTAAACGCAGCAAATAACCTAAAAAAGCTAGGTAAAGTTATTATCAATTATCCATTATCAATTGTCCATTGATAAGCAATGCGCTCCCCCAAAAATAGGAGAACTCATGACAGATAAAAATACAGGACGCTTTAAGATACTTGAACAGTTTCTTGCCGATGGAATTAATTATATGTTCGGCAACCCGGGGACTTCCGAAGAAGGATTTTTAGATGCCCTTTGGGACTATCCTGAGCTTAAATATATTCTAACCCTGCAAGAATCCGTAGCCGTTATGGCCGCCGATGGCTACGCCAGAGCCACCAAAAAACCGGCCCTGGTGCAAATTCATAGTACCCCAGGATTAGGAAATGCGATCGGAGCCTTATATCAAGCTAAGCGAGGCCATTCTCCCTTAGTTGTGATTGGGGGAGATGCCGGAATCAAATATATGGCCATGGATGCACAAATGGCCGGAGATTTAGTGGCCTTTGCCCAACCCGTAACCAAATGGTCCACCCTAGTCATGGAACCATCCTCCTTGTTGAGGGTAATACGTCGCGCCATCAAAATCGCCACCACACCACCCATGGGGCCCGTGTATGTTTGCGTTCCGGTGGATATTTTAGATGCCCCAGTCACAGAAGAAGTTCGTCCCACATCCTTGCCTTCAACCCGAGTGATTCCTGATGAGGAACTGATACAACAAGCAGCCTCTCTTTTGGCATCGGGTAGCAAACCCATGATTTTTGTCGGTGATGGTATTGCCTATTCTGGGGCCCAAGCAGAGTTAACCCGTGTTGCTGAACTATTGGGGGCTGAAGTTTGGGAAGCCGATGCAGGGGAATTGAACATGAGTCATACTCATCCCTTATATCAAGGCTCAACCGGACATATGTTCGGTTATTCCAGTTTGCCCACCACCACCAAAGGAGATGTCAATCTAGTTTGTGGAACTTATATGTTACCGGAAGTATTTCCCGAATTAGGGGATATCTTCAAACCAGGAGCAAAAGTAGTCCATATTGACCTAGATGCCTACGAAATCGCCAAAAATCACCCCGTTGATTTAGGTTTAGTCAGCGATCCAAAACTCACCCTAGCCAAGCTGGCCACAGCTTTAGAAGGGATGATGACTGCTGAGCAAAAAGCCGCGGCCCAAGGCAGAACCGACGAAATAGGTCAGGCCAAAGAAGCGGCACATAAGGAAGCAGTAGCGGCTGATCAAGAGGTGCGCGACTCATTTCCCTTGAAATTTTCCGCCTTTGCCCAAGTCTTAGCCGAACACTTGCCCAAAGATGCTATCATCTTCGATGAAGGGTTAACATCTACCCCCGACTTTACTCGCTATTTTCCACCAACCCTACCGGATCATTACTTTCTCACCAGAGGAGGCTCTTTAGGTGTGGGATTACCCGGGACAGTTGGCGTTAAATTAGCTAATCCAGACAAGACTGTGATTGGTTTAGCCGGCGATGGAGGTTCCATGTACACCATACAGGCCCTATGGTCGGCGGCAAGACATAATGTTGACGCTAAGTTTATCATCTGTAACAATCGCTCCTACAAACTACTACAGATAAACGTCTTAGCTTACTGGCAAGAACGAGGAATACCCGCTCACGAGTATCCCCTCAGTTTTGACCTCTCCAAACCCGATCTGAAGTTTCACGAAATGGCTAAAGCAATGGGAGTCGAAGCAGTACGGGTAGAAAAGCCAGAAGAAATTGAACCAGCCATTAAACAAGCATTAGCTCACCCAGGCCCATTTTTGATAGATGTGGTCTTAGATGCAGATGTGAATCCTGACATGATTGGTATTCGCTGTGGGCAATAAGTGGTCAGACATAGATAAGGTAAACTGTATCAACATTTGTAAACAGAACTTTTAGTCTACCCCTGCCTCCGGCTTCCTGCCCCATCTCAATTGTAACGTTTATCTTTGTCGAGATGCTTAGGAGACAACTCTAAATAAATATAGACGAGGTAATGATTTTGACTGCTTTAACTCAAACTGAAATTAATGACTTTGCTACGAAGTGGTATCACAACTTAGATATCCATGTTCCTTTAGAAGACTATAAATCTCTCTTAGTTGATGAAGCACTCACCCTACAATTCCCCGAAGGAACTTTTACCGGTTTTGATGGATTTCGTGAATGGTATGAGCCGGTGATTCGTAAATTTTTTGATGAAGTTCACACCATAAAAGAGGTAACTTTAACTTCTGTTGCTGAGGAGTACGCCTACGTCAAGGTTATAGTTAACTGGCAAGCGAGCATTTGGAATCCACCCTCTCCTAAAAGTGAACGCATTGTCCTTGATGCCTATCAAACCTGGAAAGTTGTGCGCTCGCGTATAACTCAAGAACCCGTCATTGCAACCTATATCGTAGATTCCATAAAATATGCAGAAGGTTCTGCTAAGCTTTGACACTTGAGCCTATTTTTGAATTGCAACAGACCAACTATTTTGAATTAAGAGGAATTATCCCCATGACCCCAAGAGAAATTTTTGATCGTCAACTCGAATACATCCAGTCTAAGTCTGTAGAAGCATTAATTGACAATAATTATAATGAGGATGCAGAGTTAATATCTTTGGTGGGTGAACCTTTTGTAGTTAAAGGTGCTGCCAACCTGAAAACTCACTTTACTAATTATTTAGGCCAAGCAGGTGATTTTCAAAACATTGAACTCACCAAAGTTATCGAGACTGCTGATACCATTGCTATTGAAGCAGGCGTTACCTTAAATCAAAGTGGGCAACTAATAAATGTCAATGTTTATGATGCTTTTTACTTAGAAAATGGTAAGATTGCTCGTCATTTTACTGGCATGAAATAAAGACTTTATACATTTTTTTTGATCATTAATTCAACAATATGATTTTAATTACAGGTGCAACAGGAACCAATGGTAGCGAAATCACGAAACAACTTTTAGCCCAGGGAAGTAAGGTTAGAATTATTGTTAGAGACTCCCAAAAAGCAGCTAGTTTGCAATCCCTTGGAGCAGAAATTGTTGAGGGTAGTTTCTCTGATATTGATAGTTTGAAAAACGCCTTAAACGGTGTAGAAAAAGCCTTGATGTTGTCACCTTTAGCGGCTGAAATGGTGCAGTTTCAGAAAAACTTTATTGAAGCAGCAAAAAGCCAAAATATTCAGCAATTAGTCAAGTTTTCTGGCATGGGAGCTTCTGTAGAAGCTCCCATAGAAATTGCCCGTTTACATGGACAAGCTGAACAAATGGTTGAAGCATCTGGTATTCCTTTTACCCATCT
>JASJBX010000008.1 GCA_030066295.1 Crocosphaera sp. | reverse complement strand
GAATACTATGGCAAAAGTTCCTAGTATTCACCGAGAACGGCGGCTCTTCGTGGTAACAGCAGGGGAGAATCCCCAACTATAATTTTATTTAGTTGGGGTTCCGTTCAATATCATCTTTATACCCTCGACGGAAACACCACCGTTAAAGATAAAGAAACGAAACAAATTACGTTATTAAATGCTACTGATGTATCGGTTAATCGTAAACTTATTTTTGATAATAGTGGTCAATGGTGGAGATTATATGGTCGTCAGGTTTATCCAGGCCAAGGAAGTAATACAGAGAAAGGAAAGATTAACGTCATTTTAGAAATTGCCAATACAAAAGACAATAACATGGGTATTCCTTTACCCAAAGGAAAAGTCAAATTTTATAAAGCAGATAAACGAGAGAATTTGCAGTTTTTAGGGGAAGATTTATTAGATCATACTCCCCAAAATGAAGTGGTTCCTTTGTATATTGGAGACTCGTTTGATGTCGTCGGCGATCGCAAAGTAACAGATGTTAAAAAAATATCCGATCGCATTCAAGAAAAAAGTTATGAAATCTCTATCCGTAATCGCAAAAAAGAACCCGTAACCGTTCAGATTATCGAAAGATTGTCCGGTAATTGGCAAATCAGAAAAAATAGTCATCAGTATCAGAAAATCGACGCTATGACCCTAGAATTTCCAGTAGCCATTGAGACAAATGGTAAAATTAATGTAACCTATACCGTGCGTTATCAGTCTTAAAATTGAGGCACCGTCATCTATACTAAATGAAATCAGAATCAGATACTAAAGATTATGAAACTTTCCGATCATCTTAAAATGGCGACATCTTCCCTTTTATCCCATAAACTGCGGAGTGGTTTAACCATGTTAGGGATTATGATTGGTAATGCTTCTGTTATTAGCATGGTTGCAGTGGGAGAAGGGGCCAGACAAGCAACCGCAGAACAATTTCAAGCATTAGGACCCAATGTTTTATTCGTGGGTTTATCATCTACTCGTGTGAGACGAACATTATCATCAGAAGCTAAACCTCTTCTCCTCGAAGACGCAGAAGCAATGGGTAAATTAATCCCTGATTTAACTCATATTTCTCCAGAAATCCATGTCAATCAATTAATTAGTTATCAAGATAAAGTTCTCAATAATTCTATTGTTGGCACAACCCCTGACTATCTTACCGTCAGATATCATGAAATAGAACAAGGACGTTTTATTAATAATATTGATGTCCAACGGAATAAGCGGGTTGTGGTTTTAGGAGCAGAAATTACTAAAAAATTATTTAAGAATAAAAATCCCATTGGTCAGCAAATTAGAATTAAAAATAATAGCTTTGAAGTGATTGGTACATTAGCTAAAAAAGGCTCTCTATTTGACTCGAATCAAGATAACAAAGTGGTTGTTCCTATTACCACTGCTCAACATCAATTAAGAGGCTGGAAATCCCCTTATGGTATCCCATTAAACACGATTGCTTTACTAGCAAAAGATCAAAAAAGTGTAGATACGGTGAAGTTTCAAGTTCAAAATTTAATGTTATTACGTCATGGAACGACTCGAGAAAACGATATTAAGATTTTTTCCCAAAATTCCTTACTCAATATGGCAGAAAAAACCAACACAGGATTAAAGCAAATGTTGGGAGCGATCGCTATTATTTCTTTATTGGTCGGTGGTATAGGTATTATGAATATCATGTTAGTTTCTGTGAAAGAAAGAACGGAAGAAATTGGACTTAAAAAATCCCTAGGAGCCACCCCAAAAGATATTTTAGGACAATTCATTTTAGAATCTATTTTATTAGCAACTTGCGGCAGTATTGTCGGTATTGGGGTTGGTTTAGGAGGAGTAATTATTGCTGATATTTTCTTCTCTTTGTCCACAAGTTTCTCTCTTCCATATATAATAATTTCTGTTGGTGTTTCGGGAAGTGTGGGCTTATTTTTTGGTGTTTTTCCTGCTCAACAAGCAGCAAAACTAGATCCCATCATTGCTCTCAAAAATTATTAATTCAGTGAAAACTGCTATAATAATTAAGGGAATTATTGTTAATAAATAATGAGTTTTTCTAACATTGCTTTAACCATCGCTGGTTCAGATAGTGGAGGTGCAGCCGGCATTCAAGCTGACTTAAAAACCTTTGCTTTTCATTGTGTTCATGGAACCAGTGTGATTACCTGTCTTACGGCTCAAAATACCTTGGGGGTTAATCAAGTTCAAAAGATTAATTCAGATATGATAAACGCTCAAATTGAAGCCATTATGAGCGATATTAATGTGCAAGCAGTTAAGACAGGAATGTTATTCAGTGAAGCTATTATTTTGGCCGTTTCTCAACAACTTAAACAATGGAAATTACAGCAAGTTGTGGTTGATCCAGTGATGGTTTCTCGTACAGGGGTTAAGTTAATTGATGATCAGGCGATCGCTTGTTTAAAAAACAACTTAATTCCCCTATCCTTGATTGTAACACCCAATCGCTATGAAGCACAAATTTTGAGCAATTTATCAATTAATTCCCTAGAAAATATGAAACAAGCGGCAGAAATTATTTATAATTTAGGGTCAAAATTTGTCTTAGTAAAAGGGGGAGGAATGAAAGATGATTTACAAGGGGTTGACGTTTGGTTCGACGGCCAAAACTGGGAAGTTTTAACTACAGAAAGCATCAAAACACCGCATACTCATGGGACAGGTTGCACCCTATCCGCAGCCATTACTGCTAATTTAGCGTTAGGAAAAGAGCCGTTGATGGCAGTAAAACAAGGGAAAGAATACGTCACTACTGCTTTAAAATATGGGTTAGAAATTGGCAAAGGAACTGGTCCAGTGGGTCATTTTTTCCCCTTATTACAATCGTAAATTTTTTAAGAAAACTTAATATAAATTAAGGTATAAAAACGTAAACTTTAGTTGCATTTTTAACCTGATTCTGACTAGCAAAGTAATAATAGAGATAATAGGGAGGAAAAGACGATGAATGAATCTAAAGTGACCGAACAACAAAAAAAGAAACATCATAATCAATTTTATACCCAAGTCAATCGGAAAGCATCCCGTAAAATTGAAGCTAGACGAAAGAAAAAAAGCATCTGGTTTGTCATCGGAATGTTCGGTATGGTCGGTTGGTCAGTGGTCATTCCTACTCTTATTGGTATTGCTATTGGTGTGTGGATAGATACCCATATTCCTAGTCCCTATTCTTGGACTTTAATGTTGTTATGTATTGGTTTATTTATCGGTTGTTTAACTGCTTGGTATTGGGTTAAACAGGAAAGCGATCGCTAATCAAGTACCTGGATAAAAATAAACGTTACAGTTGAGATCAGGGGGTAGTTCATTAACTCCCAAAATGCTGTATATATCTGACTAATTATTAATAAGCACCTTTACGGCTGAGAACAACAAAAATCGTCTTAAAAATAAGTTGTAAATCGTATAAAATTGACCATTTTTCTTGATAGTTCAGATCCAGTTTAACCACCTGTTCAAAATCAGTAATAGTAGACCGTCCGTTCACCTGCCATTCCCCTGTCAACCCGGGTTTAACGGCTAATCTTTGCCAATGATAACTATTATATTTCGCCACTTCATCAAGGGTAGGGGGACGAGTCCCCACCAAACTCATTTCTCCCCTTAATACATTCCAAAACTGGGGAAATTCATCTAAACTACTACGGCGGAGAAAGTAGCCAAGATTAGTCACTCTGGGATCTTTATTATTCTTAAAAAAATGACCCTTGGCTTCATTTTTAACTAGATGTTGTTGTTGATCTGCATTAATAACCATAGAACGAAATTTCCAAATACGAAACGGTTTTCCTTGCAAACCACAACGCATTTGACTATATAAAATGGGACCGGGATCATCCCATTGCATAAGAATAAAAATAGGAATAGCCAGGATAACCGTCAGTAATAAGCCTATAATGGCTCCGAAAATATCAATGAAACGCTTAATTTTACTATGAACAGAACAGTGAGAAAGAGAACTCTTATGGGTAAGAGAATCAGAGATTAGAGAATCTTGAGAACCTTTGAGAGTAAGGCGTTGAACAGTGCTACTCACCATGTTGTAAACTCAATTAGTCTTACTCTTAGTATTCCTCAGTAAACCTTGAAACTTAGCATTAGATCATCAAAAATTGCTAAGAAAATGGGTAAAATTAACTAAAAAATCAAACCCAAACAAAATAATCAATCAGTGATAATAGGGGTAGTTCATAATTACTAATTGGACGTGGTTTAGGTTTTAGAAAAAATTGTAATATCAGTTTCCCTTTATTTCTTAAGTTAATCCTTAAATTCCTAAATTTAGATTGTGTAGAATGTGAAAATGTATAGTTAATTTAAAGAAGAGACTGTTACTAAATTGATGCTCATCCGTAGGAAAAGTTTCTGAATCGAACTGAAATTCATTTAACTTTTTTTAAACTTTTTTTTAAACTTTTTTTAAACTTTTTTTTAAAACTTTTTTTAAAACTTCCTTAATTTCACTACCCAATAAGAATTAAAAATATTAGATTGTTATCAGTTAACACTCATTAACGAAATTGAGTGCAATGCTCAATCTGAAAATAAAAAGATTAACATCATGGTACAAGTTACTAACATTGACAAATCACAGGAAAACGATTGGCAACAATCTGTCAAAAATCATCATAAACAGCTAATTGTAGGAAACTGTAATTTAACAATTGACGAAGTTATTAGTGTTGCACGTTATGGGACAAAAGTCCGCTTAACTGAACAAGAAGAGATTTTGCAAAGTATTCAAGCATCCAGTGACTTTATTGCTGATTGTGTAAAATTAGGCCAGCCAATTTATGGAGTCACGACCGCCTTTGGGGGTATGGCTGATGTTATCATTCCACCTGAAGAGGCTACTGCTTTACAGAATAATCTGATTAGATACCATAGGGTTGCCGCAGGACAACGCTTACCCAATGCTTGTATAAGAGCAGCAATGCTGTTGCGTGCCAATTCACATATGCACGGAGCATCTGGCATACGAGTTGAAATTATTCAACGCCTTTTGACTTTTCTGAATGCAGGGGTTACACCCTATGTCTATGAATTTGGCTCTATTGGTGCTAGCGGTGATTTAGTTCCATTGTCTTATATAACAGGCGCATTAATTGGGATGACAGAGCCTTGTTATATGGTTGACTTCAACGGAGAAGCAATGGAAGCTCCGCAGGCTTTAAAATATCTTGGTTTAGAGCCAGTGACATTGTTACCGAAAGAAGGCTTAGCCATGATGAACGGGACTTCGATCATGACTGGCGTTGCTGCGAATTGTGTGTACGACGCTAAAATTTTATTAACTTTAACCATGGCAGCACACGCCTTAATGATTCAAGGTTTGAGTGGGACCAATCAATCATTTCATCCTTTCATTCATCAGTTAAAACCCCATGATGGACAAAAATGGGCAGCTAACCAGATGTTAAAGTTACTCAGAGGATCACAATTAATTCGTGATGAATTGAATGGTTCTCATGACTATCGAAGTAATAACTTAATTCAAGATCGCTATTCTCTGCGTTGTTTACCACAGTATATAGGGCCTATTTTTGACGGAATTTTGCAGATTGCAAAACAAATTGAGATTGAGATGAACTCTGCAACTGATAACCCTTTAATTGATGTTGAAAATCAAGCTTCTTATCACGGAGGGAATTTTCTTGGACAATATGTTGCTCTAGGGATGGATCAACTAAGGTACTATCTCGGTCTTTTAGCTAAACATTTAGATACACAAATTGCACTTCTAGTCACCCCAGAATTTAACGAGGGACTTCCGGCATCATTGGTTGGGAATCCTAAACGTTTGGTCAATTTAGGATTAAAGTCATTGCAATTGACTGGAAACTCAATCATGCCATTGCTAACTTTTTATGGAAATAGCCTGGCTGATCGCTTTCCTACCCATGCTGAACAATTTAATCAAAATATCAACAGTCAAGGGTGTATTTCTGCTCTTTTAGCCAACCGCTCAATAGAAATTTTTCAGCAGTACATAGCGATCGCGTTACTCTTTGGTGTACAAGCGGTTGACCTACGTACTTATGCCTTAATGGGTCATTATGACGCTCGTCAAAGCCTTTCCCCAGAAACGTTAAAGCTATATCTAGAGATCCACGAGGTCATTGGCAAGGAGCCTTCTTCAGAACGTCCCTATATTTGGAATGATGATGAGCAAGCTATTGATGAACACATAGCTCAAATTGCAACTGACTTAAAGAGTAGTAATCGCCTCTGGCAAGCAGTTAGCAATCTTTATTAATCACTGAAACTGACTGAATTTAATTATCCGTTGATTTTTGAGATGGTATTAACGATGAAAACTTTACTAATCGATAACTACGATTCTTACACTTTCAATCTGTATCAAATGATTGCACAGGTGAATGGAGAACCTCCAATTGTCATACGCAATGATCAATTAACCTGGTCTGAACTACAAGCTTTATCATTTGATAATGTCGTAATTTCCCCAGGTCCAGGTCGTCCGGAAAATCCAAAAGATTTTGGAATTTGTCAAAAAGTTATTGAAGAAATAGATGTTCCCTTGCTAGGTGTCTGCCTAGGTCATCAAGGAATTGGTCATATCTTTGGAGGCAAGGTTAGCTATGCTCCTGAAGTCATGCATGGACGCTTAAGTAGAGTTTATCATAACGAATCCAAACTATTTGCAGGGATTCCTCAAGACTTCTCTGTTGTTCGGTATCATTCGTTGGTGGTTTCTCCCGCACTACCTGAAAGTCTAGAAGCAACTGCTTGGACACAAAATGGAATTATTATGGGATTACGTCATCGCTCCAGACCGATTTGGGGTGTGCAGTTCCACCCTGAATCGATTAGTACCGAGTATGGATATACGTTGCTAGAAAACTTCAGGGATATTACTAAACAATATTCTCCCCAAAAAAAGAGAGGTCAAAATACGATAGGTCAAAAATTATCTATTGTTCCCAGCGGTCATCTTCATCAATTCCATAATCAAAGTTATGAAGTTCATAGTCGTCAACTAAATATTTATCCAGATACGGAACAAGTATTTGTTCATCTATTTAAAGACGAGTCCCTTGCTTTCTGGCTCGACAGCAGTTTGGCTGATCCAAGTCTTTCCCGTTTCTCTTTTATGGGAGACGGTAGCGGTGTAAACAGTCGCTTAGTTCAATATGATGTTCGGACTCAAGAGGTATCTGTGACCCAAGGGAACCAGTTGAATGTGTACAAGGAGAGTATATTTGACTATCTCAAGCGAGAAATTGAGCTGCTTAACTATCGTTGTGATGATCTCCCTTTTGACTTTAATTGTGGTTTTGCTGGTTACTTCGGTTATGAACTCAAGGCAGAATGTGGAAGCACATTGAAGAATCCTTCATCGTTGCCTGATGCTAGCTTTATTTTAGCCGATCGCTTAATTGTATTCGATCACCAAGAACAGACAACTTATTTGTTGTGTCTAACGAAAAAGGGGCAAAAAGGGGAGGCTGAGGCTTGGTTCCAAACAGTAGAAAAACAACTGTCTACATTACCTCCTTTACAACCACCTACTCCGAAAAAGAGTCAGAAACCTGTCACTTTTCGCTTTAGTCGCTCCTATGAAACATACTTAGATGATATCCAAAATTGTCTCTACGAAATTTCTCAAGGAGAAAGTTATGAAGTCTGTTTAACGAATAAGATTTCTACCGATAGTCAACCCGATCCTGTAACACTTTATCGAACATTACGCCAAACTAATCCAGCACCTTACTCAGCATTTTTCCGATTTAAAGATTTCGTGGTGCTTAGTTCCTCTCCAGAGCGTTTTCTCAAAATTGATCGCCATAATTATGTTGAATCCAAACCAATTAAAGGAACAAAAGCACGAGGAGTAAATGCTCAAGCAGATAGAGAAATTCAAGAAAGCTTAAAAAATGGAGAGAAAGATCGCGCTGAGAACTTAATGATTGTTGATCTGCTGCGAAATGATTTAGGACCAGTCTGTGAAATAGGTAGCGTTGATGTCCCGAAATTAATGAATGTCGAAACGTATGCCACCGTACATCAATTAGTCAGCACTATTTGCGGTCGCCTTCGTCAAGATATGAGAGCGATTGACTGTATCCGCATGGCGTTCCCTGGTGGCTCAATGACAGGTGCTCCCAAACTGAGAACGATGGAAATTATTGACAAACTTGAAGGAGAGGCACGGGGTATTTACTCGGGGGCAATTGGGTTTCTAGGACTCAATGGTGCAGCCGATTTGAACATTGTAATCCGCACAATTGTAATGACTCCAACTGAAACGACTATCGGCGTAGGAGGAGCCATTGTTGCTCTATCTGATCCTCAGATGGAATTTGATGAAATACTGCTGAAGGCACAGGCTTTAATTCGCGCTATTTTACTCACAGTTCATGGAGAGGTTAACCCTGATCTCTATCATATTGTTGACGCTCTACAAGTTAAACCTGCCGTTAAAGTTAAAGAGAAAGTTAAATAGTTGTCAACAATAAATATCACAAATAGACATCTCTAAAAATTAAATTTAGTTCTTATTTTACAAGAATTTTAGTTTCGTTCTTGGAGATGTCTAATAGCAATACAAATAAGGTTTGAAGCCTTAGGATTCTCTGTAAAATCTCTCAATTTTTGTTTAGATAATTTCGATTTATCTACTTAGTATCTTGATAGTTAATAAGGAGACTTAACATGAATTTCATGGCTAACTCAGTGACTTCTACATCTCAGAAAACCTATGACAGTCCTTTTAAAAACTGGGATAAATCAAGTTGGATTCGAAGTAAACCACTACGGGAGTTATCTTTTTCTGGATTACTTTTTAGTCCCGAGTTAACTCCACTAGCTTCACACCCAGAAATCTCGAAAGATCCCGCCCTTTATGAGGCTGCCCTAGCCTATAGACTTCTCGAACATCTTCAGTTTACCTCTTTGGTTGAACTCAATTATGTTAATCCTGTTTGTAGCGATTTATTTCAAGGAAAAACAATTATTAAGTTAACCGAAGAACAAAGATTTGATCTTCTAAAAATTTATTGCGATGAAGGAGGCCATTCTCTTTTTATGAAATGGTTTTTACAACAAGTAGAAAACTATTGTGGACTAAGTCATAGCGTCTTGGGACAGCCCCAGTTTGAGTTAAATTTCCAAAAACTTCTTGATGCTGAAGATTCTCTTTCACCTAACTTGATTAAGCTGTTTCTAACTAATGTCATTGAAACATTGTACGTAAGAGCTTATAGCTCAATTCCTCAAGATCAAAGAATAGCACCAGCTGTCCGTACTGTTATTGGGGATCATATTGCTGATGAGGCTAAACATTATACTTACTTTTTCAGTCTATTTCCTTTACTTTGGAATAGTCTCAGCAATCTAGAACAAGAAAAAATGGGTCAATTTTTGCCAAGATTGATGCGAACTTTTCTTGAACCTAATCAGATTGCTGCTCGTAATGTTCTTCAGAATTTAGGTTTTTCGGCGGTCAATTCTGAGGGTATTTTACAAGAAATTTATGTTCCCGAAAAAATTACACAGACTACAAAACGGGCAGCTCAACCTGCACTGAAAATGTTTAAAGAGTCTGGTTTGTTTTCAATTTCTTCTGTCAAGAAAGCTTTTGAAGATTACGGATTTCTTGTATAAGGGATAGGCTGAAACGCATTTTAAATGCGTTTCAGCCAGATAATTAGTTAATGAATAGGTGACATTAAGGAAAAAATTTTCCAGTTTAGTTTAGTTTAAAAATTCAGGAGTTGATCATGACTATCACCAGTACAGTTTCTTATGAGGCCAATGATTTTAATAGTAACTTAGAGCGTGAAATTAAGCGTTTATATTTGCAAGCGGAAATCATGTGGAAACAGGAGTCACGGAACCTACGTTGGTTTGGTTTACAAGATGGAATGTCTGTTCTTGAATTAGGAAGCGGACCTGGATTTATTACCGAGAAGCTTCTGTCTTTATTCCCTAACAGTTCGATAACGGCTCTGGATATTGATCCAGTTTTGATTAATTATTGCCAACAACGTCTAGATAATTATCTAGGTAACAGACTGACAGTATCGACAGCCTCTATCTTTGATACCGGTTTGCCTGATAACAGCTTTGATTTTGCGATTGCACGCTTAATTTTTCAACATATTCCTAATCCAGTTGATGCTGCTAAGGAAATTCGACGAGTTCTCAAACCTGGTGGCAAACTTGTCATTACTGATCATGATGATGAAATCTTTTTTATTCATGAACCTCCACTCCCAGAGTACCAGATGATGTCAGAAAAAATGCGCCGAGGGATGGCTACGCGCAACGGTAACCGACGTATAGGAAGACAATTATGGCGCATTCTTAGAGATGCTGGTTTCCAAAATCCCGAGTTGGAGATTATTGTTTCTCATAGTGACGATCAAGGAATGGAAATATTTACACAAGTAATCGATCCTGAACTTTTTTCATCAGTTGTCAAAAAAGGTTGGGCAACGGAAGAAGAAATGCAAAACTATCTCCGTGCTAACCATGAGTTTTTGTCGATGCCAGACTCTTTGGTCTTGTTACTATGGCTAATGGCTTATGGGGAAAAACCTTAAATAAGCATAACCGACATCAAATATTTGACCATAGTCAATACATCTTTCTTTTTAATTTCAATAGAACAAGGAACTGAACCATGATTATCGTTTTAAAATCTGGAACACCAGAGCAAGAAATTCAGCGAATAAACGAAGAATTTCACAAGCGAAATTTAAGACCAGAAAAAAGTGTAGGCTCCTCTAAAGTCGTCTTTGGCCTGATTGGTGATACGGCATTGGTTGAACCTTCACAAATTTACCAAATTAGTCCTTTTATTGAAAGGGTTAAGCGAATCACTCATCCTTTTAAACGGGCTAGCATAGAATTCCGCAATGGAAAATCGAGTGAAGTAATAGTATCGACAGGAAATGGAGTTGCTGTTTTTGGTCATCATTGTCCTTTACATCTAATCGCTGGACCGTGTTCGGTCGAAAGCGAGGAAATGATTGTCGAAACAGCAAAACATCTTAAGAACATGGGAGTCCAGTTTTTACGAGGTGGTGCCTATAAGCCTCGTACTTCTCCTTATAGCTTCCAAGGATATGGGGAGAGTGCTTTAGATTGGTTAGCGTCTGCTCGTCAGGCTACCGGTTTAGGTATTGTGACTGAAGTGATGGATACAGAAGATGTTGAGAAAGTTGTTGAAGTCGCTGATATTCTTCAAATCGGTGCTCGCAATATGCAAAACTTTTCTCTTCTAAAACGAGTAGGATCTCAAAAAAAAGCAGTGTTGCTAAAACGAGGTATGTCCGCAACCATAGAAGATTTACTTATGGCTGCTGAGTATGTTTTGGCAGCAGGAAATCCTAACGTGATTCTATGTGAGCGAGGAATTCGCACCTTTGACAGACAATATACAAGAAATACACTAGATCTAAGTGCTGTGCCAGTATTGCGCTCTTTAACTCATTTACCAATTATGGTCGATCCTAGTCATGGGACTGGTAAGGCTGAGTATGTTCCTGCTATGGCTATGGCTGCGATCGCAGCTGGAGTAGATTCCTTAATGATTGAGGTTCATCCTAATCCAGCTAAAGCTTTATCTGACGGACCTCAATCACTAACCTTGGAGCGGTTTAAACGATTAGTAGAGGAAATGTCTACGATTTCCAACTTTTTTGGACGAGAGTTACAAAAACCAAACTTAACAGCAACTCTTCAAAGAATGTACTCAAAACACACAACTAAAATACCGTCAATTTAGTAATAATATTCATTGATACTGGAGATAAAAGCTCATGAAGGATCTCAAAGATTATAGACAGGAGATTGATCGTCTTGACGAAACACTCGTTCAAGTATTAGTTCGACGTTTCGCTATTTGTAAACAAGTAGCAATATATAAAAAAAAGATGGGAATACCAGTAATGCAACCAGCGCGAGTCAAAGCCGTACAAGAAAGATGTGCAAGGCTTGGAGAAAAATATGGAATTAATCCAAACTTCTTCTATGAACTTTATGAGCGCATCATTTTTGAAACTTGTCAGATTGAAGACCAGCTATTTCAAGATTTGAATAAATCTGAGAAATCAGTCACTAATTCATCTAAAAATGGTGAAAGCGTTTCTTGATTAGTAGATAGTATGCGACAAAATTCTTGTTGAGCCTTGACATCAGCTAGTAAGTCTAATTGCTTCAAACTGTTGAGTAATGCTTCTCGCATCTGTTTCCCGTATGGATTATCTAACTGAATTCTCCAGTAAATGTCAGGGTGTTGGCTCGTAATACGAGCTAAGAGTTTAAGCATTGTTCGATGCACTGGTGTTGAAACCGATAATAATTTGTCGGTTTCAACATCAAGCTTTGTTAAACAAAGTCCAAAAGCAATAATAGCCGCGTGGGTCAAAACTTGGGTTATAGCAGTGTAGCGATCATGTTCACTTGCAGTCATGATCGTCACATTAGCCCCCCATTTTCTCATCAGATTAATAAAATTAGCAGAGCGCAAACCAGGCTGTAAGTCTATAGCAGTAACGTTATTTTGACAAAATCCCAGGTCTGGAGCAAACATAGGATTAATACTCAGTATTTGTACATCTAGCCTAAAATTTGCCATTTTTTCTTCTATTGGAGTTTTGACTGATAAAGTGTCCACCACAAGTCCATTCGTAGGTATGACTGGAACAAAATGTTCTAATGCACTAAAGGCTACACTTTCAGGAAGACAGATAAGCAATAAATCAACCTCTCTAGCTAAGGCAAATGCCTGCTTGTTAGGTTGATTAAGATCGCAGCACAGATAATTTGAACAGCTAGTTAAGCTATCTGGTTGTGAGGCTAAGTCAATACCATAGATCGTCATGGCTTCTTCTGAAAGCAAATTTGAGAATAATTGACCAAATCCACCATTTAAACCAAGAATTAATACTTTTTCAATATTCATTAGAAATTCATGACTAACTGCCTCAATTTTACCATTCGTTTGATGGTGGTGTTGTAGATTTTTTGATTGAACAAAATCGTTTCGCGCAGTCCCCATCTAAAATTTTTAATTTAGATGGGGTTAGCGAAACCAATAAATAAAAGCGAAGCATCCTTATTCTGGGGTTTCTTGGTTTTGTAGATATTCTATAAGTCGTTCTAAAGGAGCTTGTGCGCCAACACTGATGATAGCATAACTACCTGACCAAAATTGAGGTTTAGACCCCCAATAAAATTGAGATAAATGTTCTTTATATTCAGAACGTAAACGACGAGAAGTAGGCGAAAAGCACTATTACTAAGAGTTTTGAGGGGAAGTTTTATTTTGATAACTAAACCAGTAACCAATTGACTATTTTCAGGATATATGTTAGTGTCTTTAAAGGTTAACAAGATTTTTAGTTGTTATGGGTAGGTCTAAAACCAAACGTAAAACTAAAAAGAGAAAATCGGACTCCATGATCCGTACGGATGTCTGGAAACTCCAGGTAACATCTATAGAGAAAACGTTATTATTGTTGACAGTAAAAGAATATAGAAGATTCCTAAAACCTTTAGTTTTTATTGTTAATGCTGAATGGAAGTTAATTGGGAATTTAACCGATAAAGAGAAAGTCAATTATCTAGAAAAATCTATTCATGCAACTAGCAAAAATACAATTCCTAAATATTCATATTGTCAAAAAGTTATTAATAAATATCCATCGTTTCGCAAGTTTCCTAGTTATTTAAGAAGAGCAGCTATCGCCGATGCTATTGGTATTGTTTCTAGTTTTCAAACTCGTTACAGAGAGTGGCAATCAGGGATAAGAAAAAATAGAAAAGTTAGACCGCCTCGCTTAACAGCTATGTGTCAATCTTATCCCGCCTTATATAAAGGTCAACAAGTAAAATATAATGATGATTATCAAAAAGTTTCTCTCAAAGTTTGGAATGGTTTTGATTGGGTTTGGTTAGAAGAAATTACAGTTAAAGGTCATGGACTTAATCGACATAAAGTGATAGGGAACCAAATGAAATCACCAGCTTTAGTGGTTAATTCTAAGACTTGTCAGCTTTCAATGCCAGTGAAAATTAAACCGATAAAAAAGGAGGATTCAGATTATGTTTGTTCCGTAGATTTAGGCATTAATAATGCTGCTACCTGTTCGATTGTCGGACGGAACGGTACTGTAAAGGCTCGGAAATTTATCAATCCGGCTAGAGACATAGACCGTCGAAATAAACGTAAGATGATGATTACTAAAAAGTCAAAACAGACTCATAGAAAGACAGGAGAAAAGTTTGTTAAAGGCTTTTGTCGAGGACTTTATCGGAAATCAAGTAACATTAATTTAGAAATTTCTCGGTATATTTCGAGAGAAATTATTGAGTTTGCTAAACTTCATAATGTCAAAGTAATCGTCATCGAAAACTTAGCAGGATGGAAAGCTAAGGCAGGAAAAAAAGGCACTTTAATGAGACAAAAGTTTCATTTATGGTGTCATCAAAAAATTGTAGAGATTTTAAGTGACCGATGGGCAGAATTAGGGGGAGATGTGCAAACAATTAACCCTAAATATACCAGTGCTTATGCTTTTGATGGCAGTGGGAAAGTAAAACGCAGTAAAAACAATTATTCTTTGTGTACTTTTCCGTCTGGTAAACAATATAATGCTGATTTAGGAGCCTCATATAATATCGGAGCAAGATATTGGTATTCTGTCTTAATTGGTGATAAGTATTTCTCTAGGGTATTTGTTAGCCAAAGTTCTACAAATACACTGCGGACACCAGTAACCCTGGAGACACTCAGAAGTCTAAAACTTTCTGGGTGCAAGCTGTACCCCATCTATAATCTGTGATTTAGATGGGGTGTGTTCAATATATGACTAGATTTGTGCTAAATGTTATGATAGCTACCCTTTCATCCCCTGTAAATAAGCTTCATAACCCAATTTGTCTAAGTTTTCTTGTTTATTTAACACCATTTGTTCTAATTCTTGTCGATAGCTTTGGACTTTTTTCAGTAACGTTTCATCGTGAGACCCTAAGATTTGAATCGCTAACAGTCCCGCATTTTGCGCGTTACCAATGGCTACCGTCGCCACAGGAATCCCTCTGGGCATCTGTACAATGGAATAAAGAGAATCTACCCCTTGTAAGTGACGAGTGGCAACGGGAACCCCAATGACGGGTAAAGGGGTCAAAGAAGCTACCATCCCCGGAAGATGGGCCGCTCCCCCTGCACCGGCAATAATTACCTTCAAACCCCTTTCATGGGCAGTTTGAGCGTAGTTAACCATCCTTTGGGGGGTGCGATGGGCTGACACAATGGCTACTTCCCATCCCACGTCAAACTGTTGACAAACAGCGATCGCTTTCTCCATGGTGGGCAAGTCCGAATCGCTACCCATGATAACACCGATAACAGGAGCAGGAAAGGTCATGAGGATTAAATAGTAGAATAAACAGCTATTTTATGATATCATTTCAATAGAAATTAATTCATAATGGAAATGTAACCTTCCCTCTCTAAAAGTCAGCACTCCCATTATGATAATCATTGTCTCACTGTTTTGATTAAGTGTCAAGAAAAATAACCATTATTTTCAGTAAAAAATGTTAAAAAATATTACCATTATCAATGCTAAATTACACGGATATCAAGAACAGCAAAAAATCTTGATAGATGAGCAAGGATTCATTAAAGATATTCGCTCAATGGGCGTAAATAATTTAACTCAAAAAGGAGAAAAAATATACGATGCTCAAGGGGATTGGATTTCCTTGGGAGGGGTAGATTTACAAATTAATGGAGGGTTAGGATTAGCCTTTCCAGAAATACAAGAAAAACACATACCCAAATTGCACCAAATTTGTGAGTTTTTATGGCAGGAAGGAATTGATGGATTTTTGCCCACCTTGGTTACTACTTCTGTTGAAAATATACAGCGATCGCTCTCTATTTTTGAGCGATTTATGAAGATCCAAAAAGAAGAAGAACTAGAAACTGCCAAAGTTTTAGGAGTCCATTTAGAAGGACCTTTTTTAAACCATGAAAAAAGAGGCGCACATCCGTCTCAATACCTTTTAACCCCCTCTGTTGAAGCCATCGAATGGTTACTGGATGGTTATGAATCTATTGTTAAAATTATCACTTTGGCACCGGAACTAGACATTACTGATGAGGTTATTCCTTATCTATCTTCTCGGGGAATTATTACTAGCTTAGGTCATTCCCAAGCCAATACAAAACAGGCAAAAAAAGCATTTGAAATGGGAGCTTCAATGGTCACTCATGCTTTTAATGCCATGCCTTCTTTACATCATCGTCAACCGGGTTTATTGGGAGAAGCGATGATTAATCCTGATGTTTATTGTGGCTTAATTGCGGATGGAAATCATGTCTGTCCGACCATGATAGAATTATTATTAAGAGGTAGTCTCTATGAAAGGGGTGTTTTCCTAGTCAGTGATGCTTTAGCCCCCATTGGCTTAGGGGATGGGGTTTATCCCTGGGATGATCGACAAATTGAAGTCAAAAAAGGAACTGCAAGATTAGCTAACGGTATTTTAGCAGGGACAACCCTACCTTTATTGATGGGGGTTAAAAACTTAGTTGAATGGCAATTATGTCCCTTGGGAAATGCGATTGCTTTAGCCACAGAATCTCCGAGAAAAGCGATTAATTTGCCGATAATTTCTTCCGGACAGCCCGCCCATTTATTGCGATGGAATTTTGATAAAGAACGTAATCAAATCCATTGGAAAAGACTATAACTAAAAAATAGTTAACAATTGATAATTAATCATGATTTTGGTTATGTTTAATGTTATGCTTTTAAGTAGGAATTGATTACTATCCAACCATGTCAGAATCCTACCCATCTCTCCACCTCCACACCGCTTATAATCCTTATCCAAAGTGCGTTTTTTTGCAAGTAACCCCCAAATCATCAGTAACGTCTCAAGAAGCGTTGATTCTAGACTTAAATGTTCGCTTCAATGAACAAGAAAAATCCTTACTCAACGGTCAAATCAAGTTTGGCATTAAGGGGGGAAAACTTAACCTAATGGTGCAACAAGGGAAGATTGTCGAACCGAAATTAAAGGGTAGTCTTCCGTTTAAATTAATAGAATCTTATGAGAATAGTTTGGTATGGCATTTAATTGCTGAAACAGGACAATCTATCATTAAAATAGAGCATTTATCCCCCTTAGCCACCATAAAACCTACCGGGGAATCAATGGAAGTGACTGTCTCTTATCAAATGGATTTAGCCGATATTTCCATCACCGACGTAACAGGATTATGGCGACACGATATCCATCCCAATAAACATAGTATTTTAGAAAGAAAACTGGCTCAATTTTTGTGGAAAGAAAGACTTTCTCCTGAAATTTCTCTGATTAAAATCGTTTCTAATCTATCAGGAAAAACCCAAAGAATAGATAGTCCAACCACGAAGATTCAACCTGAACACTTGGCCCAATTACATCAGTTGATTGATAGCCTTTATGATGTTAAAACAAATAATTTACTAGAATTAGCTAAACTTGCCGAATTAGACCCCCAAATTGAATTGACAGGAGGTAACTTTTTAGCCACCGAATTAAGTAGTATTGAGTTAAGTGGGGCTAATTTAACCCATAGTAATTTTCGGGGGGCTAACCTAACCGATGCTGATCTGAGCGAAGCTATTTTAAGCTACACTAGGTTTAGTGGTGCAGATTTGAGTGGGGCTTATTTAGGCAACGCTAACCTGCAGCAAGCGGATTTCTATCGTAGTAGTCTTGCGTTAGCTAATTTAATCGGGGCTGATTTAAGAGGGGCTAATTTACAAGATGTTAACTTAAGTCAGACTAATTTGAGTGGGGCTTTAGTTACAGGGACTCAATTCGGTAATAATGAGGGGATGACACCAGAAATCAAGGCTAACTTATTAGCAAGGGGCGCAGTTTTTCCTGAAAAATGAGAAACAATGACCATCAATCATCTGAAGTTAATCCATCTTTAATTTCTATAAATAACCCGATAATATCGGTTAAAGAAATTTTCAACAAAGCCAATATTCCCACGATAATGAGTAGAAGTCCTAACAAGAAGTTATGGTCGGATAAAATCAGTCCTACCACCACGATGAAATAAGGAGAAACAACCCCACTAATTTTTTCAACAATCGTGACAATTTCGGGATTTTCTTCAATACTTGATGCTTGTTCTTTCTTACTGATTTTGCTTAATTCTGTGTCGTCTTGGGAACTATCTTCAAGTTCAGATTCTGAGGGAAACATAATCTCTGGAATCTCTATATTTTCTGGAGATTTCTCTTCTTTGGGTTGTCTTCCAAACATAATTAACCTCTAATTTTTTGATCTAGGGTAGCCAAAATTGCGGGATTAAGTCATTGATTATGTTACGCAAATTTTGGTTAAGGATTCGTCCTAACTGAATATGAGGTTCATCCGGTTCTACAGGAATAATATTAGCAGGATTTCCTCCCAATGTTTCTATGACTAAATTAGCTGCTTCTAATCCAGTAACATAGGCTTTTTCCTGTGACCAAGAACCATGACGGGTCGTGATCCAATCTCCACTTAAGTATAAATTAGTAATAGGAGATTGTGCCGAGAGTAAATATTGATAGCTACCGGGGGCAAAATGGGTGACTCCTTGACGGACTTTAATCACACGACTATCCACAATATTAGCATTAGCAAAGCCTGGGACACAAGTAGTTAAATCTTGATGAACTTTTTTAACAATTTGTTCATCATTCATGGTTAATAATTGATTAGCATGGTAAAAATCTGCTTCGATAACACTCCCTGATAACTCTTTATATTCGTCATGAAGATTATTAAGGTCAAAAAATGTCCATCCTGTGGTTTTATCGAAACCAAAACAAGCGTTAGACGGTAAAGGAATATCAACTTTTTGCTCAAACCATAAGCGAGTGGCTAAAACATCAATTCCCCCTAAGTTGGACAAATTAGAAAATTCTGGATATTGATTTAACACCTCACTTCCGCTAACTATTTTTTTGATTCCACTAATACTAACCCCTAAAATAACGGCATCGGCTGCAAAAATTTCTTGATCACAAATAACCCCTTTAGCCACCCCTTGGTTATTAACAATGATATCAGTAACTCGCTTATTGGTTAAAATTTTACCCCCTAAACTTTCTATCTTATCCACCCAAGGTTTAAAAATCATTTCTCCTACGGTTCCCCGACACCAAACCACATCAAAATTGGCCTGATGGGCTAAGATAAAATAATAGAGCATTCCTAATGTCGCTGCTGCACTACACTGTTCTCCTGGGGCAAATAAACCCACTAATAACATAGGTTCAAACGCATCCTTATAGAGACGAGAAGACACCCCAAACTGTTTAAATAATTCCCTAGCTGTTACCTTATCGTATCGTTGCCAAGCTTCCGGGGAATTATCAAAATCGATTAAACTATAAAGGAGGGGTAAAGCCGATAAACGATCAATTAAAGGAAGGCGTTGAAACTTAGTATATAAAAAGGTTCCTAATGGCGTTGGCAAAAGCGGTTCATCTTGAAAAATCGGTGATTCTACCTCTAAACCGGCTGGAGAATATTGGGAGGAACGAGTCCAATTTGTAAACGGGTTTAATCCTAGTTCTTCTACTAATTGAAAGATATTTTTATAAGGATACCAAAAGCCATGAATTCCTGCTTCTATGGATTTTCCATCCTCCGTTTTCCAACCCGCAACTAAACCCCCAGGATAAGGAGATGCTTCTAATAAAGTAACATCATAACCTTGTTTTGCTAAGTGATAAGTTGCCCCTAAACCGGCCCAACCGGCACCGACAACCACAACTTTATTTTGTCTTGACATTTTCTTACCTGTTGAATAGTGTTAACAAAAAATAACGATTGAAATTAGAAAATTGATCGCCACCAAGGAACATCTTTAAACTCGACAAAATTAATCTTTTTACGAATATCATAAATGTTCCATCCGGTTAAACGAGATAACGTGATAGCTTCTCTATCTTGTCTTTCTCTAACTGATTTATAATAACTATCGGCTGCATCACAATCCCGTTTTTCTGGAAAGGGATGACGAATAACATATCGTCCTTGGAAAAGCTGATTATTAGCTGTTTCTTGAAACTTCAAATCTTCAGGAAAATTGTTGCGTTGATAGCGAACATGAAGACGGGTAATAAACACATCATTAAACCCACCACGTCCTCTACTATTATCTAACCAAAATACCCCCGCTTTTCTTAACTCTTCTCGGTTTAACGGTTGCGCTGAACAAGGGTCACAATTAGCCATATTCCAAGCGTATTCTATAAATGCGACTTTCTTCCCATTTCGTTCATAGCTTTTGGTAAACATCGCTTTATAAAAGGGAGCAAATTCTTCTTGTACAAACTCAGGAATTTCTACATCAGAAGGCACTTTTACCGTTCGATAATTAGTTAACTCGATTTGTCCTTTAGGAGATAATAAGTAAACAATTAAATCTTGTTCTCCTTGAGCATTTAACATTCCTAAACGAATGGGTAACATAAATTTAGGAGATTCATAGGCCATCATCAACGGACGAAGGGATTTAAAGCCGGTATTTTCGTATTCTGTTAAGTTAACTTTAGCGACAAAAAATTTAAGATTTTGTTGGATATAAGGTCGTAAAATTTCCCTCGCACCATCGGGTATTTTATAACCATTTTCTTGTAACCAAATTTCTAACCCATTGGACTCTTTTGCACTGAGGATAACAATATCATATTCTCCTACCGTAAACTCTTCTTCAACCGTTACCCCTAACGCATTCTGGCGACTCGTTTTCATTTCTGCGTCTGCTTGAGGTGCAGCCGGCATTCTAAAAGATTCCTCCTGAAGATAAGCACGACGACAAGGGTCTTCATCAAAATATTCTACCAATCTCGGCGCACTAAACCCATCCAATCTTTCAATAATTTCTGGTTCTCCGACTTTAACCTGTTCTTCTTTTAAAATAACTGGAACCGGAACCACCATAGCAAAATCATTCACATCCCCTTGGTAATCATTGGCCATAGTTAAAACGGTGCGGTTTCCATCCCTAGCAATGACCACTTGAGACGCTTGGTTATAGAGATTACTATCCGCTTTTGCTACATAAAAACCACAAAAAGCACTAGCAGAATTAATAGAAACTAATAAAAAGAGAAGAACTAAAAATATTAGGGTTAAACTACGGCTTAATTTCATAATATTTTTTATTTAATGGCTGAAGTAATCAAGTTAAGGAGTGGGGAAAATCCCGCTATTTATGCTTTTCCCCATTCTCCAAAAACTAGCACTATATTTACATAGTTAAAGACTGAACATCCGTTTCTAACAAGTTAGCGAATTCTTGTAAGAAAGCAGCAGCATGGGAACCATAAATGACACGATGATCACAAGTAATATTAACCGCCATTTGACGTTTAACCCCAAATAACCCGTCAGCAGTAGCCACCACTTGGGGACTGGATGCACCGATCGCTAAAATTGAGCCTTGTCCGGGGGGTAAAATCGCATCAAAACGATCCACCCCAAACATTCCTAAATTGGATAGGGTAAAGGTGCCACTATTGTATTCTTCTGGTTTTAACTGTTTCGACCGCGCCCTGTCCACTAAATCTTTCCAGGTACGGGACAGGGAATAAATATCGATGTTATCGGCATTTCGTAACACAGGGGTAATTAAACCACCGTCTGGCATAGCAACCGCGATCGCAATGTTAATGGACTGGGGATAACGAATGCCTTGCTCGCTGTAGTTAGCGTTAACGATAGGATGTTTTTGGAGAGTGACAGCCACCGCTTTGGCTAATAACGCCGTCATGGTTACCCCTTTAGGCTTCAATTTCTTATACAGTTTATCTAACTCATCGGTGGTGATGGTATAACCCACATGGAAAGTAGGAACCTGTAGGGTAGCCACCATGTTTTGTACCACCGCTTTTTGCAACGTATTGAGGGGAACGGTTTCTCCTGCGGTGACAGGGGCGGGGGTAGGAGGGGCAGCAGGTGCAACGGTTGGGGTAGGAGTGGGGGCAGTGGGTTGAGAGGGAATAGCCGGGGGTGTGGGGGTTTTTCCGGCGGCCTTTTCGATATCTTCCGCGACGATTCTGCCGTAAGGACCACTGCCTTCGATGCTGTTCAGAGCAATGCCTAATTGTTTGGCCAATTTTTTCGCTCTAGGGGAAGCCACAATGCGGCTACTTTTTCCGTTGGTTGAAGGGGGAGCGGTAATCGTAGCGGTAGCCGTGGCTGCTGGTGCGCTAGAGGCGGGTGCTTCCTCTTTTTGAGGGGGGGACGGCTCAGGGGATTTTGGTGAACTAGAAGGGGCTTTTTGTTGGGCTTGAGCAATTTCTTCTTGAGTTTCTGCGATTAAAGCGATCGCGTTTCCCACTGGGGCCTCTTGGCCCGCTTCGACTAAAATCGTAGCGAGATAGCCATCGTAGAAAGATTCCACATCCATATCTGCTTTATCCGATTCTACAACCACTACCGTTTCGCCTTTCGCCACTTTATCCCCTGGAGACTTAACCCAAGAGACAATTTTCCCTTCGGTCATGGTAGAACTTAATGCAGGCATGAAGATATCGTGAATCATGGAGCGACCTTCCCAAATATACTATTAAACCGTTATTGTCTGGAATTGCTGATAAGAGCAATGGCAATTTATTCTGAGCATTTTTGCCATTCTACATTTTACCTGAAAAGGGGCTGCTTGAATATTAGGGATGGTTTTTTAGACTCAAATTTACCTAAACAGTGAATCCTTATTTTTTGATTGTCATTACGAGGGTAGTGAATAACTACTATCGTTTTATTTTTTGTCATTATCCACCGGAAGCAATCTTTGTTTTTTGGTTAGGTGTTTTAGAGATTGATTCGGAAGCAGAGTCAACTGAGACAATAACTTAGCTTTGCTTTTTTTTAACTATATTTTTACTTTTTTATATATTTTTCTTTTAAAAAGAAATAATTAGTGCAATTTATTCTTTTAAATTACCATTAATTTTTATAAACTCTGAAGATAGAATGTGTTTAATTATACGGTTTTACCTTTTCATATGATATTTATAGTCAAATAGTTTATTGAAAGGTTAAATTTTAGAGAAATAATTGTTTTCATTATTATTAATTGGAGTGATTTTTACTATTGACGCTAACAACTAACAATTGCTATCTTTTGAGTAAGAAAAGTAAAGTTAAGTCTTTTCTTGGAAAATCACAATTAATTTAGGAGAAAATTCCGTCATGTTTCGTATTGAAATTAATGAGTTAAATCCTGCTGATGTACAATTAGTTGATCTGGTTGAGAATGATCTTGATATGATTTTCGGAGGTGATCACTTTGAACCAGTATATGAAGAGATTGATGGTAAAATAGTAAGAGTAGGTTGGAGAATTATAAGAGATTAAAAAATAATAGCCTTAACCGATTTTAATACTTAAAGGGTATATTGAATAAATTTTAATATACCCCAATTTTGGAGTAACAACATACCTGAAGTGAGGATTCAAATATGAATGAAAAACTATCACAGCATCTCAGTCAGATTGATATTACTGATCTGATCGAAGAATCAGTCGAAAATGCTTTATCGAGAAGACAACAAGGTTTAGACTTAGAAGATGACCTTTTAGAAGTTTCTAACGACAATGCTAGGATTCTTAAGGGTGGATTTCATACTTGTGGTATGGTGGGATGCGATGATCCTTTAAAAGATATTCTCAAAATTCCCACTCCTTAATTTACCTGGGGCAATGAAATACGACGTTTTGATAATAGGTTGAGTTCAATATTGTCTAACTCAGCCTAATTTTTATTAGTTTTAGGATGTAATTTAATCCAGTTTTTTAGAAATTTCCTGTTAGAATCAATGAGGTGTATTTTTTATACTTTCCTTCAATTCTCCTAAAACTTCTTCTAAGGAATAGGTTACTGTTACGGGTGTTTGACTCATGATTTTAACGCCTACTGTCATTTATTGTTTATTTTCCCTCCTTTTACATGATTATACGATTCATTAATCAAGATTAATGCCTTGCTGACGTAACTTCTCCCTTAATTTTTCTAATTCATTTTCAGCATTTTCTGCCCTTTCCTTACCTGTTAAGAGAAGATGTTCAGCTTGATCACACCAACGTAACCATGTATTGCTTATCCCTTCAAATTCTCCTTCCCAAAAAGTTAACCCTAAATCTACTTCTTTTAACCAAGTTTCGTTAGTTTCCTCATAATTAAGTCCTGTTAGTTTAAAGATTCGTAAAACCTTTTCCCCTAAATGTTGTTGAGGATCATAAACTATATAATAAAGCACTCTCATTCGTTGGTAGATTTTCAGTTTCTCATCTAATTCTTCCCCAACTTTATTAGAAACAATTTCGATGACCACTTCGGGTACTTTACCAAATTCCCATACCATGTAACAACGATGATTTTTTGCCCAGAAATCAGTGGGTATTTGCACATCTAAACTTAAGAAAAAGTCAGGGACAATGGGGGGTTCTTTGATATGATGATAAATCCCTACGTTAGCACAAGCTGAAAAAATGCGCTCTTTTTGAGCATCATAAAGAATATTAGTTAAAAATCGCTGTTGTTTTTCTGACCCAAAATTGTCCACAGGTGTGTCATCCTCTGTAATCAAGTTACTAACATCAGGTTCTAGTGGAAATTCCGTTTGAGGTTCTGCTGGAGTTTTTACTGGTGTTCCCATATTTATCTACTTCCTTAGACCTTTTTTCTATTCTAACAAAAACGATAAAAATCTTCCTACTCAAGTTTAAAATCCTGATTTTGTAACTTCTTAAAGAAATCAAGTACAAAATCGATTAAACAACAGCGTAATCTGTATATTGACGCATTTCAGGAGCTTGAAATCCTAAGACAATATCTTCTTTAGGAACACCTTGTTTAACAAGTTCTTCAGCAATTCTCATTTCTGTCATATTTTGCTCAATCCAAATCTTTCCCTGCTTAATATCTAAATGCAAAATACAACCATAAACCCGTCGATAACCATCCCATCCCACATTCATAACTTGGTAATGGTCTTGTTTCGTGTCAAAAACTGTATAACAATCAATCGTTCCATTAGCAATAGGAACAGCAGCATAAGACGTTAACAATGACTGGATGATATAACGATAAAATTCTAAGTTATCCATTGTATAATTATCTCCCGAATTGGGTCATAAATAATTTGTTTAATTTCATATCTTTTTAAGGAAATTTGAGAAAATTCTCGCCTAAAAAAAGATTCATAAGCTACTACAGGAACAGCTAAATAAAGAACACGATTAGGTTCACTAATTTCTAAAGCAAGACGATAATTCAAAAACTGTCCTAACGCAGCATGGTAATCAGTTAACGGTGAATCGCTCAAAAAGCTTTTAATTTCAACAGCAATTTTCTCTTCATCCCGTTCTGCACCTAAAAGTTGTTCTGCACCTAAATCAATTTCAAATTTAGTTCCACCTACATCAAGTCTTAATGGATCATCGGTAATCGTCCAATGCTCTTTTTCTAGGGCAATTCTAACTATAGCATGAAATCTGTCTTTAGCTGCCATACTTTTCTTTTCGGGTTTCTAAAAGGAATTTTATAACAAATTTTAACTGTTTGAACAGAATTTTAAGTTAAATTTTTGGTGACAAAATAGCTTAAGTAGGGGTTTAATATTATTAAACTCCTACTGACGACAGACTTCTTAACTATCCTTTCTAAAGCTTAAATCCTCCGTTTTGTAACTTCTTAAAGGGATCAAGCACAAAATCAATTAAACGACGTTGACGAATAACCACTTCTGCTGTTGCTGTGTCTCCTGGACGTAACTTAATACACTCATCAGGAGTCGGCATACAAGTTTGATTAAGCTCAATTCTTAGGTCATAAACTAAGCTTTTTCCTTCAGGGGTTTCTATCTCTTTTGTTGTTGGGGAAACTTCTATTAATTTTCCTTCAATTATCCCGTAATCCTGAAAAGGAAAAGCATCAAATTTCATTTTTACAGGCATTCCTTTAGTGACTGAACCACTTTCAGTTGTCCCCATTTCTGCTTGCAAAATTAACGCAGTTCCTTGAGGTGCAATTTCTAAAATGCGAGTTCCCGGTTGTACAACTGCCCCTTCTGTATCAATGGGTAAATCAAAAATAGTGCCTTCTATGGGTGCTTTAATTACCCGTTGACTTAACTGATATTGTAAACTTTCTATTTGACTTTTTGTTTGTTTAATATCGGATTTGAGTGTGGTTATTTCCGTTTCTAAATTTTTAATTTGCTCTTTATTATCCAGTAATGATAGTTCAGCAGTTCTCATTAAACTATCATAGCTATTTTCTTGTTCTTTCAGACGTAATTCTGCTTCAGTAATATCAGCTTTTGCTTGTCTAATAGTACGCTCATAACTACTTTTTTGCTCTGCTAAACGGTGTTTAGCTTGCTCAATATCTGACATGGTTTGTTCGTAAGCTTTTCTTCTTTCTTGTAAAGCATCTTCTTTTTCTACCACCTGAATCTGTGAAACAATTCCTTCTTCAATAGCAGAATCATAACGATCCTTGATACCTTGAGCATTTTCTAACTGAATTTCCGCTAATTTAATCGCTTTTTGACTATGTTCTAAATCCTGTTTAGCTTGATTAACTTGTGCTTGTTTTTCCTCTTTTTGTAAGTTATAAGCATTTCTCAGCATCTCAAGATTGGCCTTTGCTTGATTAACTTGTGCTAACTTTTCTAATTTTTGAGCTTGATTTTGTTGTTGTTGAGTTTGAAAAACTAACTGTAATTGATTGGCTAAAATTTTTAATTGGTTTAACCGTTGTTCTTGGCCTTCTAATTTATTTTGCTGTTGCTTTAAATCAGATTTAACTAAGTCAGATTCAATCTCCATTAATCTGTCACCAGCTTTTATTCTATCGCCTTCTTGAATATTAATTAAAGATACCTTTCCCTCCACCGGTGCATCTAATTTAATTGTTTTGCCTTGAGGTTCTAACTTGCCTTTTGCTGTCCCCGTTTCATCCACTTTTGCTAACATCGCCCAAGGCAACACAACACCAACAAAAATGACTAAAAAGTAAAGGAGTCCCCTTGTCCAAACACGGGGCAAAGTATCAAGAATTTCTTTGGTTGAGTTCGCCCAATCATCAGACTGATGCGTTACTGTTTCTATTTTAGGTTCTTCAATTTTAGCGATAGAGTCATCTTGAGTGGGATAAGGAAGATTTCCGTTATTAGCTGCGTTAGTCATAGTTTTAGTCCAAAAAATTGATAAATTGTCAACGATTAAGATTAAGTTGTTTGAGTTGTCGTTGTAGGGTGGGTAAAAATTCTCAATTTTATGATTTAGTTTAGATTAAGTTTACTTTGTCCACCTTACCATTGTTTAATATCCTTCTAAACGCCCCTTAGTCAGATTTTTCTAAGGAGTTACATCTAATTGCTGTTGATTTAGGTAATAATAATGTCCTCGTTTGGCCATTAATTCTTCATGGGTTCCACTCTCAATTAAAACCCCCCTATCCAACACTAAAATTAAGTCGGCTTTGCGTACAGTAGAAAGACGATGGGCAATCACTAAAGTGGTTTGATGATGGAGAATTGAGTTTAAATTAGTCTGAATAATTCGCTCAGATTCTGCATCTAAATGAGATGTCGCTTCATCTAAAATTAAGAGACGAGGATTGCCTAATAAACCACGGGCAATGGCTAACCTTTGCCGTTGTCCTCCTGATAACATTCCTCCCCCTTCTCCGATTTGGGTTTCGTATCCCATGGGTAATTTTTCAATGAATTCATGGGCCCCTGCTAATTTAGCCGCTTCCATGACTTCTGCTAGGGTAGAATCAGGATGGGCTAAGGCAATATTATCTCGAATTGTTCCCCCAAAAAGAAAGGTATCTTGGTCTACCACTCCTATTTGTTGTCGCAAAGAACTCAGAGATAAACTGTTAATATCTTGTCCATCAATTAAGACTTTTCCATCAGTAGCAGGATACAACCCTAAAACTAGTTTAGAAATAGTGGTCTTTCCTGAACCACTCCGTCCCACTAAGGCAACTGTTTGACCCGGTTTTATCTCAAAGTTAAGGTTTTCCAGCACATTGATATCACTTTCTGGATGATAACGAAAGGTAACATTATCAAAGCGAATATTGCCTTCAATTCTAGGTAATATTTGTCGCGATTGTTGTTGTAAATCTTCTTCGGGTTCGTAGTCAAGTACATCATTAAGTCTTTCTACAGCAATCACCACTTCTTGTAGTTGTTCCCACAAGACTGTTAATCTTTGAAACGGGCGAATCACATTACCAAACAACATATTAAAAGCAACCAATTGACCAATGGTTAACTCATTTTGAATCACTAACCAAGCCCCATACCAAAGTAATCCAGTGGTTGCCAAAGCTTCAATGGTATTACTAAAAATTTGTAGCCGGTTGCCAATAATTTGACCAGAAAATTGTGTGGTAATTTCCTTATATAATAGTTCTTCCCAATGCCAACGAACACTTCTTTCAACCGCGCTGGATTTAACCGTACGAATACCACTTAAAGTTTCGATTAAATAGCTTTGTTCTTTGACCATTTCCCCGAAAATTTCCCGAGAGATTCGCTTTAAAAAAGGGGTGGCAACTAAAGCAAGAATGGCAAAAGGCGGAACAATGGCTAAACAAAGCAGTGCCATTTTCCAGCTATACCACCACATCAACCCTACATAGATAAAAACGGTGATTAAATCGAGAAGAATTGATAAAGCTTCCCCTGTTAAAAATTGTCGTATTTTCCGATTTTCTTGGACACGAGAGATAATATCTCCCACATAACGAGACTCAAAAAAGCCCAAAGGTAAGCGCAATGTATGGTTAATAAATGCCACAATTAAAGTGATGTCAATTTTATTAGCCGTATGATCCAATAAATACTGACGTAACCCCATCATTGCCACTCTAAATAAGCCAAAAATAATCAATCCCAATCCTACCGCCAGTAGGGTAACCCCTGACCGTTGTACGACCACTCGGTCTAAAATTAATTGAGTAAAAATAGGGGTAATGAGTCCGAAAATTTGGATAAATAAAGAAGCAATAAAGATTTCAAAAATGACTAAACCGTGAGGTTTCATCAATTCAAAAAATTGCCAAAAAGGAGTTGTACTTTCTTTGGTATCTTTTAAAGTAACTGTCGGTTTTAATAACAGGGTGTAACCCGTCCATTTTTCTTTAAATTCCTGGTGAGTGATGGTTTTTTGTCCAATACCCGGATCAGCAATAACCACCTGTTTCTTGGTAATTTCATAAACAACAATGTAATGTTTACCTTCCCAATGAGCAATGGCCGGTAATTGTTGTTCTGCTAGTTTGTCTAAACTCGCTTTAACCGGACGAGTGGTAAAACCGATGCTTTCTGCACTATGACAAAGTCCTCTTAAAGATGCTCCATTTCTATCAACATTAGCCATATCTCTCAGACGATTAATACTTAGTTTTTTGCCCCAATAACGGGCGATCATAGCTAAACAAGCAGCCCCACAATCTGACGCACTTTGTTGAAGATAAAAAGGATAGCGTCGCCACACCTTTTGTAACAAATGACCGACTCTTTGAGTGGGACTGGGGAAATAAGCTTTCTTGACTATTTTTTCTGATTTAGGTGTGGATTTTTCTGGGGGTAAATTTAGAGCAAGATCAATGGTTTTTTGTACCGAAGTGGTAGGATTTAATTGATTATTCCGTTTTTGAGCTTGTTGATAAAAATGTTCTCTAATTTGAGGATATTGGCGAATTAAAGGAAATAATAACTCAGGAGAAAGATAACACAATTGAGTTTTTAAAGCAGCCCTTACGCCATAGAATTCAAAGGTTTTATCGGGAAAAAATCGACATTCTCCAAAGGTATCGCCTACTTCTAAGGTGCAGATTTTCTCATTGTCTTGGTTTACTAACCTAGACTTCCCTTTAACCACAATATAAATCCCTGCTTCTGCATTTGTGGTTTCCCAGAATAAGCCCACCGATGGTTTAATGAATTTAATTTGTTGTTGTAAATGAGAAAATTCTTTTTCAGATAAAGTAACGCCTAATACTTCATTAATTTGGTTACGGGAGATAACAGTGTTATTAATCTGTACCATGATTTTTATTCAGCTTTCGGTAACTTAAAGGATAATAATTGTTCTGATTGATTGGGTCGTTTTCAAGATAAATCTTGAATACAGATGCTTCTCTGATGGGAAACAACCGAGTAATTGTTTTCAGTTTTCTGGGTTTTAGATTTGGTGGATAAACCCATTTGTTTGAGAAGCTGATTAATATAGCGATCGCTTACTTTGATATTAAATTCTTTGGCTAAATGACGGCTTAACCATTCTGCTGTCCATCGTCTAAAAGCATAGCCATAGTCACGGGGACTATGATTAACTAATTCTTTTAATCGTCCTAAATAGGCATCATTAACTCTTTTAGGACGACCAATTTTTCTATCATTCCAACGATGAGCCTGACCACTTTTTGCCATCATGATCCAATGCCGTGCAGTGGCCTGACAACAGCCTAATAATTGACAAATTTCCGTTTGACTTTTTCCTTCATCAAACAAAAGCATAATTTCAATTCGTTGACGATACTTGTGATCTTGTTCTTTTTCAAGATTCTCTTCTAGTAGTTTCCTCTGGAATGAGGTTAAGTGATTTATTTTTATCTCAGTTGCCTTGAAGGTCACAGAATTTGCACTCCTTATTCACACTCCAAATAGACTCTGATGAAAACTATACTCAAAAAAATCAATGATACAACCCAAGTTTAAGGTTTTAAGGAAAAAACTTAAGTTCTAATTAACGGAGCTTAAGAAAATCTTAAAAAAATATCCTAGAAATTGCTTAATCAAGAGCAAAAAAATTTTTGTTTTAAACTTAGAATAATTTTCCCTTAAACTTTGAAAAAAGTTTATAATAAGAGTTGATTACTCCAGAATTTCCCCATGAGTCGTTATCACACCATTCGCATCCATCATCGTCAAGTTAATAAAGAATATACCCTACAAGTCCCTGATGATCGCTATATTCTCCACAGTGCTGAAGATCAAGGTTATCAACTCCCTTTTTCCTGTCGTAATGGGGCTTGTACCAGTTGTGCCGTTCGTATTTTATCCGGAGAAGTTGATCAACCTGAAGCGGTAGGATTGTCTCCTGAACTTAAAGACAAAGGTTACGCCCTATTATGTGTAAGTTATGCTAAATCAGACTTAGAAGTAGAAACCCAAGACGAAGACGAAGTGTATGAACTACAATTTGGTCGCTATTTTGGCAAAGGCAAAGTTAAGTTTGGCTTTCCTGTAGAGGACGATTAAACATTAAGAAGTGATTAATAAAAATGGAGTAGGGGCTTAGTATTATTAGCCCCTAGAAAATCAGTAAAATTATAGAAACTATTTTCAATTTTTCAATTATAAGGAATAATAGAGATAGCACCTGTAATCCCAAAAATATACATGGAATTTCCTAATCAAAAAGAACTAGAAATCTTTCTAGATGTAGCCACCGAAGCCGTGATGACAGCCGGCGTTATTTTAGAAAATTTGGTGGATAAATTAGAGAAAATAGAAGAAAAAGGCCGTCCAGGGGATTTGGTCACAGAAGCAGATAAAAAAGCAGAAATAACTGTCTTAAATATTCTTAAACGTCGAGTTCCCCATCATCAAATTTTAGCCGAGGAATCCGGTAAGATAGGAGAAAATAATAGTGATTATTTATGGGCAATTGACCCTTTAGATGGAACCACTAATTATGCTCACGGATACCCCGCGTCAGCCGTTTCTGTGGGCTTATTATGGCAAGGCAAACCCATCGTCGGTGCAGTGTATAATCCCTTTAATAAAGAGTTATTTAGAGCGGCCAAAGGACTGGGTGCTACCCTCAATTATCGCCCCATCCGAGTCTCACAAACCAGTGACTTAAGTAACAGTTTATTAGTAACCGGATTTGCTTACGATCGCCGTGAAACCAAAGACACTAACTATCCCGAATTTTGTTACTTAACCCATCTTACCCAAGGAGTGCGTCGAGGGGGATCAGCTTCCCTTGATATGGTTAGCGTTGCTTGTGGACGCTTAGACGGTTATTGGGAAAGGGGTTTGAGTCCTTGGGATATCGCAGCAGGTATCATTATTCTAGAGGAAGCAGGGGGAAAAGTGACCGCTTATGATCAAAGTCCCCTAAAATTAGAAACAGGGCGTTTATTAGCCACTAATGGAAAGATTCATCAAAGCTTGAGTCAAGCTTTAACAGAAGCATTACCTTGGCTAAAAGCTTTTTATGCTTAAAATATGGGCAAATCAAAGAGTAAAATCTAGCAAACCCCTAGAAAAAATGGTATGATAGACTGAAAGAAGCCCTAGGCAGTGACCCTGTATAACCAATCTTTCATCCACTTGATCTAGATTGTAATTAAACAATACACCTATCAAGTTAAGTAAAAGTAAACTAGGTAAACCGCGACAGAAATATTGTCGTATCCTCACAAATAAATGGTTAATTTACCCCCTTGTCTTTCAGAAGAATATTCCGAAAATAAGGTTTAAAATATTAGAGATAAGCGATTGATTTTATGTCTTTTCCCATAGAACAAGGACTTTTTAAATATGAGATAGCCGATCACTATGCTATTTTGGGAGTTCCCATCAACGCTGATAGTCGGCAAATTCGCAAACGATACCTAAAAATAGCTTATCTTCTCCATCCGGACACCTTTCATGGTAAAACCGAGGAAGCGCAACAACTAGCTACCAGAATTTTATCAAAATTAGTTAACCCCGCTTACGAAACCTTATCCAAAGATCGTTCTCGAAACGAATATAAATTAGTCTTATCTCAAATGGGCCAAAATTTAGCCGATGAATTAAGCAGCATCACCATTGCCACGGATGAGGCACAAAAATTGCTACAAACCAGTCAAGATCGGGAATTAACTTACCATCGACTGTTAACCCCTTTAGTCAGTCATCAGTACGATCATTTAGAGAATGTTTGTACGGTTATTGCTCAAATTAGTGAATTAAACTTAATTTATTTAATGCTGAATCAAGGAGAACAAGTTAAAGAAAAAGCAAGAGCCAAACCCAAGCCAAAACCTGAACCAAAACCCGCACCTCAGTCCACAAAAACCCCTTCATCTAAGGAAAAAGAAACGAAAAAAGAAGATACAAAATCAGCCGTTGCTACTTCCCTAAAACGCGCTCAAGAATACATCGAACGCAATAACCTCTCTCAAGCCATTCTGGAATTACGAGAAACTTTGAAGGACAATCCCAATAATAGTACCTGCCACGGTTTATTAGGAATAGCTTATCTCAAAGAAAAACAATTCACAATGGCGAAAATTCACATTAATAAAGCCCGAAAAGTGAATCCCCAAGATCCCATCGTTATCCAAGGGAAACAAGCACTCGATGAAGCCCTTCCTGATGAAGATAAGTCAAAATCCTCTGACAAATCACAGGGAGGCGGTTTCTTTGGTTTATTTGGCAAGAAAAAATAATAAAATTATCCAGGGGTAATTAAATAATAATTCTATGATTCATCAACCACCCGCCGGCGCAAGAGACTTACTTCCCTTAGAAGTCGTTCAGAAAGCTTGGATTAACGATACTCTCCAACAAGTGTTCGGACAATGGGGTTATCAGCGCATTGTCACCTCCACCATCGAAAGATTAGACACCCTTAAAGCCGGGGGGGCCATTGAAGATGGCACAGTGATTCAACTTCATAATAGCAGTAGTGAACCATTGGGGTTGCGCCCCGAATTAACCGCTTCCGTTGCTCGTGCAGCAGTAACACGGATGACAGATACCAGTTACCCGCAACGACTCTGTTATCGGGCTAATGTCTTTCGTAACCCTCCTAGCTCTCATCATGGTCGACAATTAGAATTTTATCAAGCCGGCGTAGAATTACTCTTTTCTGGGGGAACCTTAGCGGATGCAGAAATACTCCTTTTAGTGGCTGACTGCCTAGAAAAATTACAGATTCCCAACTGGTATCTTATTTTAGGGGATGCCGGGTTAACGCGATCTCTTTTATCCCCCTTTCCTGATGATTTAAAACAAGAAGTCCGTCATTGTTTAGCCACCTTAGACTTTGTTAAATTAGAAAACCTTTCTTATCCTAATGAAGAATTAAAACAACGAGCCACCTTACTGTTTAATTTACGCGGAAAGCCAGAAGACGTTCTCTCAAAAGTGCAAGATTTACCCTTAGATGAAACAGGAAAATCTTGCCTCAATAATTTAAAATCCTTAATAGAATTAGTCAATTATAACGAAGTTAAAAGCCTACCTCTAATCCTAGATTTAAGCTTAATTCAAACCTTTGATTATTATACAGGCATTATTTTTAAAGCCGTTGGACAGACCAATAATCAACTACAAAATTTGGGACAAGGGGGACGTTACGATCAATTATTAGGGGTCTATCATCCTCAAAATAAATCCGCTCCAGGCATTGGTTTTTCCCTCAATGTAGGAGCGTTACATCGTTGTTTATTATCAACCGATGTTTTACCTCAAAAGCCTAATTCAATCGACTACTTAGTGGTAGCAAAAACCCCTGAATCCCAAATACAAGCTTTGAAATATGCTCAAAAACTCAGAGATGATGACAAGTCACTCCGAGTAACTATTGACTTAGAAAATCGAAATGAGGAACAAATAACAAAATATGCTCAAGAAAATGGAATTAAAACCATTGTTTGGATAGAAAAAGGAAAAGGACCTATTATTAACTGAGTTAGGAGCTACTAGAAACTTCATCTACTTTCCTTTTATCTCTTGCCTCCTTCAAAATCATGGTGCTATTTATTTAACAAAAAAATTAGTTATTGATTTTCTTGAAGAGGTTATAATAAACATGGAACCAGAACAATATACCGTCATGGAATTGGATGGAGGTTGACTAATGAACGGGGAAAATTCGGATTATGTACCCACCGATGGAGAGTTAAAGGCTGCTGAGTTAGCAAGAATTAAAGCAGAAACAGAGGAAATCAATAAACGACTTAACCTTCCTTGGTGGCATTTGAGCTTTTCAGCACTACTTCAAGCCCTCATAGGAGGAATAGTAGTGGCAAGTGTGATAGTGGTTTTTATTCTTGATAACGCTTTTAAATTTAAGGTTTTCAATAAAGACTTAAATAATACGCTAAAGGAATACGAAGCAAAATTAACCCAAAAATTAACGGACGATATCGAAGATTTACAAATACAGATAAATGCAGTCGAGGAAAGGAAAAAGGAAGTGGAGCAGCAAGAAATTGCTCTACTAGAAGACTGGAAAAGTCTCGAAAAAAAACAGCAAGATTTAGCAACTAGAAATGAAGAAGTAGGGAGGCAAGAAGAGGCTAAAAAAGCTAGAGAATCTGCTGATGAAATTCAAAAAAAACTTGATGAACAAATTAAAATACAAGCTGAGAGTTTAATCGAAGGCTTGAAAGGAGATCGACGTAGAGAAAGTCGTAAAAATCTAGCTCAGTTATATCCGAAAAATCCTGAAATAGTTGGTGACAGTTTAGCAAAAGCTATCAAAGAAAATTTCGACAGTTATCGAATAACACTAGGTGTTCTCGATGCTCTAGGAAAGGTTGAAGGGGGATGGCGAGAAAGTAGCAATCTTATTGAAGAGGTTGAAGGATTATCTCAGTCTCCATATATAGAAGACCCAACTTTTAAAGAGAATCTCTCAGAAGCGAGAAACAATTTTAAACAATGATCATGTAAATAGGACAATTATTAGCATGATGAAAACTATACCGCTACGCGAAAGTTAAAAGGCAAAAGTCAAAAGTTCCTTAACGAAGTTCCGGCTCTAGCGAACAAAAGTAGGCCAGAAAAGAGTTTCAGAGTTTGCCAATGTCAAACACCAAAATGCGTAGTGCTAT
>JASJBX010000250.1 GCA_030066295.1 Crocosphaera sp. | reverse complement strand
TGGGAAAATTGTTAAAACTCAAACTAATAGTACCACGAAGGAAGTTCTGGCAGTCCTTAAGGGGATACCAGAAGCCTACACTGTACCATTAGGTCAGTGTAGGTAGTTCACATGTACAGTTGATTGTCGAGCAACATCTTAAAAAGGGTGAACCAGTTAGGGAAAAACTTTATCCGAGGTTTCATCCCTCCCAACAATCCCTGAAAATCTGGCTGATTGCACCCATATTATTTTTTGGATTCTTGGGCTTATTATTTTGGGTTCTTGCCCCTAAATTCTCAATTCCTATTTACCACTGAGGATTTTCGTGAATCAGTTGAGTCGCAGCCTCAGCATCTAAGGGTTTAGCAAAGAGAAATCCTTGTCCAAAATGACAGCCTAATTTACGAAGTTGTTCCAATTGTTCGCTAGTTTCAATGCCTTCTGCTACCACATCCATTGTCATCACTTCAGCAATACTTAAAATAACAGGAACCAATCCTAAGTTTTTGCTATTACTATCAACATTTTTCAGAAAAGACCGATCAATTTTTAAAGTGTTAACCGAGAAGGTTTGTAGTTGACTTAAGGAGGAATAACCTGTGCCAAAATCATCAATACTCAGTTTAATCCCTCTTTCCCGTAATTCTCCTAGTAATGCTTTAGTGGTTTGTAAATCTTGCATCATGGAACTTTCGGTAATTTCTAATTTTATGGAACTTGTATGTAGTTGAGTTTCCATCAAAATTCCATCGATTTCTGCCACTAAATTACGTTGATTTAATTGTTGGGCTGCTAAATTGATATAAACTTTAAGATCCGTAAATCCTTGTTGATGCCATTGAGAAAGCTGGTAACAAGCTTCTTTCATTACCCAACGGCCAATTTCACAAATTAAGCCCGTTTCTTCAGCAACAGGGATAAATTCGGTAGGAGAAATCATACCTTTTTGGGGATGTAGCCAACGAATTAAGGCTTCAAATCCTGCAATTTTATTCTGTTTTAAATCGATAATAGGTTGATAGTAAACAGTGAATTCTTCCTGTTGGATAGCCCGATTCAAATCGGTTTGTAGAATTAATAATTTTTGGGCTATTTCATACATTTTGGGGGTGAAAATTTGATATTGACCTCTTCCTAGTGATTTCGCTTTATACATGGCCATATCAGCATCTCGGATGATAGTTTCGGGAGTATCATAATTAGAATGTCCGAAAACAATACCAATGCTAATATTAATAAAAATTTCTTGCTCGTTACAATTAAAGGGGTTTTTCAGTAAATCAAGAATATTTTTGGCTAGTTGTTTAGCTTGATTTTCATCAGAGATATCAGCTAATAAAATAGCAAATTCATCTCCTCCCAGACGGGCGAGAATATCATTTTTCCCGAGAATAGTTTGTAAAGCTTTTCCGATATTTTGTAAGAGAAGATTACCGACTAAATGGCCTAAAGAGTCATTAATAATCTTGAAGCGATCGCAGTCTAAAAATAAAACAGCAAACTGATAACTTTCATTCAGTTTACTAAGGGCTAGAGACTGTTTTAATTGTTCAACCAATAAATTACGATTAGCTAACCCTGTTAAAGAATCATATAAAGCCATTTCTTGGAGTCTTTCATTCGCTTTTTGTAACTGTTGGGTTCTTTCTTCAACTCTTTGTTCTAGCTTCGTATTTAATTGATAAACTTCCTTTTGTGCAGTTCGGAACGCTAATTGATTCTTGACCCGAACCAAGACTTCTTCCATCTGAAAGGGCTTACTAATATAATCAACCCCTCCCATTTCAAATGCTTTAACCTTATCAAAAACATCGTCTAACGCGCTTAAAAAAATGACAGGAATATCAACAGTGCGAGGATTTTCTTTTAATGCTTGGCACACCTCATAACCACTCATATCAGCCATCATAATATCCAGCATAATCAGGTCTGGTGGCAAGGTTTCTACCACTTTTAAAGCCATTTTACCGCCGGTTGCTTTACGGACGTTATAACCTTGTTTACTTAAAATACTCGATAACAATCGCAGATTTTCAATGGTGTCGTCAACAATTAAAATATCTTTGAGGGTGGATGATAATTGTTTAGTTTGAGATTTAATAATAAGGTCGGCGTTTTGTAGGTTAGGGGTCATTTATTTTTCTTGTTGAGCTTGACAACATACTATAAACGTACCCAAATCTTAGAAGTAAACAACCATTACTACTCTAAAAATTGGGCGTTCAGAAACAAGAAACGGGCAAAATTCTCATCAATACCACTCAATTTTAATAGATAATAAATTCTTAAACAACGTGGTTTTTACTTAATTCCATAATTTCATCAAAGCGAAAATTCTCCACTAATTCATTTAAAGCATTTTTTAAGGGGATATGTTCGGGGGGAATGTCGTCTAAAAGTTCTAAAAGTAAGAAATCATTGCCTTCACAGGCCCGTTGATACATTTGTGCGCTCCATTCACTGGCCATGACATTGAGATGATCTGCAGTTAAACGCGGTATGTGATGAGATTGCTTTTCTTCTATATTGCCTGGGGTTTCCTCCTCATAGACATATTCAACCCCTAAATATTGCGCCATTTTTTCAAAGATTTCTTGCGATCGGAAAGGTTTAGCCGCAAAGTCATCGCAACCACAGTTTAAAACTTCCTGTCGTTGTTCCTCAAACACACTCGCGGTTAAAGCGATGATCACCGTGGCTTGTCCCTTGAGAGACGCTTTAATGCGTTTTGTGGCTTCGTAACCGTTCATAATGGGCATCTGCATATCCATCCAGATCAAATGGGGTTCCCAAGCTTCCCAGAGGGCGATCGCTTCAAGTCCATTGACGGCTGCTTTAACCTCAAACCCCACCATAGTCAGTAATTTTACTAATAAATCTCGGTTGGTTGGTTTATCTTCTACCACTAAAATGCGGAAATGGGGCTGATTTGGGGCCAAACCCACAGGATACCGAAAAACAGTAGCATTTGTTTCCTTAATAGCACAACTAGCAGCCTGAAAATGAATATGAAAGGTAAAAGTTGTTCCTTCCCCCACCACACTATCAACCGTAATCTCTCCCCCCATCAAATTGATAAATTTCCCACTGATAGGCAGTCCCAAACCAGTCCCTTCCCCTGAGTTAACCCCAGCTTTGGCTTGGACAAAAGGAGAAAATAATTGCTCTAATTCCTCTGTTTCTATTCCTTGTCCGGTATCGTTGACGGCGAAAAATAGCTGTTGGCCGTCACACCAGACTTTAACCACGATCCCTCCTTTGTCTGTGAATTTAATGGCGTTACCGATAATATTCAGTAAAATCTGACGTAATTTTTTCTCATCGCTGGTAACATATCGAGGAACCGTCAGATCACGGATAAAAGATAAGCGAAGTTTTTTCAGGGTGGCTTTTAATTGTAATAAGGTTTCGATTTCATTTAAGAGATGATAGAGATCAAAATCGGTTTCGTTGAGAATAATTTGACCGGCTTCTATTTTCGACATTTGTAGCACATCATTAATTAAACCTAAGAGATGTTCGCCACTATTATTGATAGTTTGTAGGTTATTGCGATGTTCAGGGGAGAGAGAAGAAGAACGTAACATCAATTGCACATATCCCAAAATAGCGTTGAGAGGGGTTCGTAACTCATGACTCATACTGGCTAAAAATTCACTTTTGGCATAGTTGGCTTTTTCAGCAGCAACTTTGGCCATTTCCAACTCTTGGGCTTGTTGTTGTGTTTGTTTTAATAACTCCCCTTGTTGGACAGCAACCCCTAACTGTTGTCCCACTTGTAGCACAATTTGAATGGCTGCATCGTCCCAATTTCGGGGGGCTGAGAGTTGATAGGTTAAAATTAATCCCCACAGTTGATTACTGCAAAAAATAGGCACAACAATGTAGGCTTTGGCTTGTAATTGTTCGAGGAGATTAAGATAACAGGGAGTAAACCCGACTTCATAAATATTAGTAACCACCCGATAAGCATTTTTCTGGGTAAAGGGTTCCCCTTGAGAGTCTTGGAGATGGGTGTCTTCGATGGTATTAATGGTGCATTTTGCCTCTTCGGCGGTGGTGTATAGTTCGTCTGGGGTGGTGATCAAATTTAATAGGGGCCATCCTTCAGAGACAGACTCAGCCACCACTTGACCACTCCAATCATGGTTAAATTGATAAACAATAACCCGTTCACAGTCAATGGCTTGTCTTAACTCATTGGTGGTGGCTGCAAAAATCTTTTCTAAGTTTAAGGTTTGTCGCATCCGTTGAATGACGCGAGTCACGGCTTTTTCCCGTTCTAAGGTTTGTTTTAAGGTTTGGGTTCTTTCTTTAACAATTACTTCGAGTTCTGTATTAATATCACGTAGTTTATTTTCTATGCTTTGTCGTTCATTAATTTCTTTTTGCAATTCTTGGTTAACGGTTTCCAGTTGTTCTGGGGTTTTCAGAGATAAAAAAGCAGGGATAAGGAACACCATTTCTGCGGCTGTGTAACAAGATACTAACGCAGTGATGGCCTTTTCTATCCCCGATAACCAATAGAGAGGATACCAAAGAGTGACAATATCTAAAAGATGACCGATTCCACAGAGAACAATAAAAGCCCCAAACAGGATAAAGACACTTTGAAACGGGACATCACTGCGTTGGAAAACGAAATATAGTAGGATGACGGGGATGGAAAAATAAGCGATCGCAATTAAGAGATCACTGATCACATGAAGAGAAACTAAAGGGCTCTGCCACAAATAACAATGACCATGAGGAAGATAAGCAGGGAGTAAGAAGGAAAAAAGAGGAAGCATTTTAATTTCAATAGCACATAAGCCATTGTTGCTTTTTCCCTTTGCCTAAATTATGCTTTGACACAAAAATTTACCGCACCTTACTCCCTATAATCCTTTCTAGAAAATACGATACACTGAAAGAACTTAGCCCAAATCTTATATAAACTGATACTATGAATAAATCCTATCAAAAAATTATTGTAATTGTCTCTGGTTTTGCCCTATTGATCAGTATGACCGTTGCCGGATTTTCTTTTCGACAAACCCCTTCATCTTCTTCTCCAGAAGCCAATACAGGAACAGCCCCTTCTCCTGAGGAAAGGTTAAAATCCATTATTGAAGGATACGAAACGGTTCTCGAAAGAGAACCGGATAATCCCACCGCGAAACAAGGATTAGAAGAAGCTTTGAGAGCGTTTATTGCTACACAAATACAGGCTCAAAATTTAGAGGGGGCTATTCCTCCGATGGAAAAATTAGCGGCCCTAGTCCCCGAAAATGATGAGTATCAAGGGATTCTTGAACAAATGAAACAGGCGCAAGAACAAGCGCAAGCTGCCCCTCCTTCAGCCCAACCCGAAGCCGTCAACCCGGAGTCGGATGAACCCCTCCCCTTGATTATTCCAGAGGCACAAGAAGAGTCAAACCCCTTACTGACCCCTGAAGAAAATTCTAATCCTCTATTACCGTCTGAGAATAATTCTAATTAAAAAGCCCAAACCTTGTAGGGTGGGCATTGCCCACCTTATCGAAAAATTGGGTTTAACTTAAATGTCGGGCTAAGTCCCACGCTGTACCGTCCGAGGAGTTTAAGGGAATCGGCAACGGTCAGCGTGTGGATACAGCCCGACCAATATATTAACGTGCGACAGCACAACCTCGCCTAGATAA
>JASJBX010000057.1 GCA_030066295.1 Crocosphaera sp. | reverse complement strand
CATGAAACAACTGCTTCTAGTTTAACTTGGGCTTTATATTGCATTCACTATTACCCAGAAGTTGCCGAAAAATTGAGATCCCATTTCTCAATTTTAGAGAATAATGGTGATTTATTGGAAATCATAAAATTGCCTTATTTAGACGCAGTGTGTAGCGAAACATTACGGATTTATCCTGTTGTCTTAAGCACATTTCTTCGTGTTTTACAAACCCCCTTAGATTTAATGGGATATCACTTTAAACCCGGTACGGCATTTGCCCCTTCTATTTATTTAGTTCACCATCGAGAAGATATTTATCCCAACCCTAAACAATTTCGTCCAGAAAGGTTCCTAGAAAGACAATTTTCTCCCTATGAATACTTTCCTTTTGGGGGAGGAAGTCGTCGCTGCATTGGCATGGAACTCGCTAAAATGGAGATAAAAATCGTTCTATTTACTATGCTATCAAACTATCAATTCAAACTCTGTTCTTCTCGTCCACTTAAACCTGTAAGACGGGGCTTAACTGTAGCACCCCCTAATAACTTTAAGATGATAATTAGTCAGAATAGTTGATAGTGGTTCAAAAAAATATGAACTGATTGCTATCAACTATTAAAACCTTAGTCAATGCGAGAAAATAACATTTCTCCTTGAACTGCTAACTCTCCGTCAACCGTTCCCTCCCCTTTCATTTTAGCAATTCGATTGCGTTTGAGGGTTAATAGTTCCACTGTAATGATTAATTGATCCCCAGGAATCACCTGACGACGAAATCTCACTTTATCGATACCCGCAAAGGCAAAAAATATTCCTTTCATCCCCGGTAATAAGCTGAGGACAACTCCCCCAACCTGCGCCATAGATTCCACAATTAAAACCCCTGGCATAATGGGAAGTGGGGGAATATGACCAGGAAAAAATGGCTCATTAATCGTTACATTTTTAATACCAACTGCCTTTTTCCCCGGCTCATAATCGATGATTCGATCCACTAAAGCAAACGGGTAACGATGAGGTAATAATTCTCGAATTTCTTGAACCGTGAAAGTCGTTTGAATCTGCTGATCTTCAGAAGCATTATCAACAGGTTTCTCAGTCACATCAGACATAGTAATTAAACAGCCATCAATATAAATAATCCTTTCTTATTGTTTCACTATTCAAGAAAATTGCTAAATGATTTCATATTTCTTATTAGTCAACCGGGGAAAGATTCTGATAAGGTAATGGAAGATAAGTTACACTACAATTGAGTTCCTATGCCCCCTCGTTGGCCCCGTAAACCCGATCGCGCCGATCCTGAGTTTCGTCGTCTTGATGATCGCATGACCTTTGCCGTTCACGTCGCTGCTTTCTTAGCGTGTAACTCCGGTGTTTGGTTTGTTCATAACCTCAAACAAGCAGACTGGAGTTGGATTGTCTGGTTCTCCGGAATCTGGGGAGTCGTGTTATTAGGACATTTTATCTATATAGCTGCGATCGCTGACTATAGCAAGAAAAACTATGGCTGATTACAAAACAACTCAAGCGGTTGAATCCCTCGCTGCTGAAATTGGGGAAAATATCTACATTGATGTGGCAAAATGGCATCTTTATTTATCTGATGCCCATTTACACACCCTAGTCGCTGAAAAGGTCTATCCTTTACTGGAAAATGACGAATTAAGCGAAGATAAAGTGATTGATATTCTTCAGCAAATTTTTGTCCCCCTAGGAGGAGGAAGAAAACAAGTTCCTCTCTCGGAATTATTACCCATGGAAGGTCAAGCTAACTTATTAGACTTACTCGAAGAATTTCAAAACAGATAAGAAGTGAAAAACAAGGGACTGTCAATCTAAGTTAATATTATGGATTAATCGGTTCTATGATCCATTTTTTCTTATCATCTAAGTAATAAAGGGTTCTTTGATGGGGATTTCCTCGTAACTCTAAATGATCGACTTTTGCGGGGTTAAATAAAAGGAGAATAAAGTTAGATGGAAGCTGATTATCTAAGGGGATTTCTTGACAGAAATCTTGCTGATGATTAGTTAAAGGTTGACCAGGATGAGGCCAGGTAAATTGTTGTTTTGCTGAGTCGGAGAGGTTGTGCCAAACGGTTAACCGTGGCGTTTGATCATTGTGGGTTTGAGCAATTATGGTTAAATGGCCGGCAAGACGAAATTGTTCTCTTGTTTTGGGGAAATACCAACAAATTTCCCCCGCAGGATTATGGTTAATATGATTGATTTTTTCACTGCGACTATCCGTAATAATTTGTAATTGATTGCTTGTGCTAAAAAAGCCCCTAAACACCACAGTTCGATTGCTGGGTTGGCCTTGAAGATTCAAGGTTGCTAGTTGAAAATAACGAGCATTGGCTAAACTTCGATTACGATGAAGGGCGCGGGACAAAATAGCTCGCCAGGGGGCTAACGTTTCAGTCATCAATGAGGAATTAACAGGGTAAAATTAGCATAAATCAAGAATAGTGTTATTATAACAAAAAAAGGATAATAGAATGAATAATGAACTTTTTTCTTTTTTTCTTGGGGTAACACTCTTAATTGCTTATTTGATTTTTTCAGCTAAAACAGAAATGGGAACTAAACTATTTAAGAAAAAAAAGAAGTAATGATCAGCAATCTCTACCTATAAGGTGATCATAACCGAACCTAAAATAGAAGTCATTAATGTTATTCTCATAGTGAAGGGAGGAAAGAAAATAAGGAGATTATTATGAGTCATAGTTATCGTTATTATCGTCAAGTCAAAATTGTTAATAATAGTCAACAATCTTCTCCTCAAATTGATGGCTTTGAAAAAATTGTTCGGGATGGAAAAGGTCAAGTTTATTATTGGAATTATCCAAGAAGTAGCGCAAAATGGGATACAGATGATTGGCTTGTTTCAGCAGTAATTGATCCCGATAATAACTGGTTCGATACAGAGGAATTATCGGCAGGTGTTCGTTATCTTAATCCTCATGAGGTTATTATTAGGGATTTAGCCTATCCTCAAAGAAAAAGACAACATCAAAATTCAAAAATATCGGAAATTAAAACCTCAATTCAAAAGAGGATAACTCACGTCATAAAAATGGCGAAACGTTTACCGTTAGCGTTCAAAGCAGCTTGGAGAGAGTTAACCGAAGAGGGTTAAAATGGATAGGGTGAGCTTGGCTCACCTTATTGTTATTATATGTTATGTAGCAGTTCTCATACTTGTGAGGTATAGAGGTTATCGCTTGGAGGCAGGAGGCAGGAGTTAGGTGTACCTCATGAGTCCGAGAAACGCTATAATTATAGACTAAATTACTAATAAGATAACAGATGATTTCTCATACCTTTCTCGATTGGATTACAGTGTTTATATATATTGGATTTACTAGCTTAATTATTTGGGTTGTTTGTTTTAAGAAATAAATTAATGAGTCAGTGAAAATTAAGCGGGGTTGAGCCAAAGAGGGCTAAATAAGGTACAATGGGAGGGGAACCTAGACAAACTATTATTTGAAAATACGATAAATAGCAATGTTAAACACAGAAGCGATCGCAAATTATGCCCAAGCCAGCGCAAAAAACCTCGACATTAATAAATACGACATTTATGGATCTTCTATCGATGAAACCAGTGTAGAAGTTGATAATGGAGAACCGAAACAAGTTCAAGCATCTAACCGTTCTAGTGTCATTGTTCGGGTGTGGAATGAGAAGGGAACCGTAGGGGTAACAAGCACAACAGATTTAGACGAACTGGGCATAAAATTAGCCCTAGAAACGGCGAAAGAAGCTAGTAAGTTTGGTAATACGGAAAATCCCGCAGACTTCAGTCCCCAAGCCAAAAACAGCATTGAGAATACAGCAGACGAAGTGGTAGAACCGGCTCCCGTTCCTACCTTAATCGACACCTTAATTAAAGCAGAAAAAACCCTCTTAGAAGCCCATCCTGCGATTAAAGGGGTTCCCTACAATGGGTTATCCCAAGAAGACATCAAAAGATTCTATCTCAACAGCGAAGGTTCTCTTCGTCAAGAAGCCCGTTCTTATGCGGTTATCTATCTCTATAGTCGCACAGAAGAAGAAGGAAAAAAACCCAGAGGAGCCAGTGCCATGAAAATTAGTCGGGGGTTGGCCACTTTAGACGTTGATGGCTGTTTAAAAGAGGTCACAGAAAAGACCATTAGCCACATTAATTACCAAACCATTCCTTCAGGAAAATACACCATTGTTTTTTCTCCTAAAGCTTTTTTAAGTTTAATTAGTGCCTTTTCTAATCTCTTTAACGCTCAAAATATTTTGGACAAACAAAGTCTTTCTGACCAAGATTCTTTAGGAAAAGAAGTGGCTTCCCCCTTACTTTGCTTATGTGATGATGCCCTACATCCCGATAATATTGGGGCGGAAACCTTTGATGGAGAAGGAACTCCCACCCGTCGCGTAGAATTAATCAAAGATGGAGTTCTTGCTGGATTATTACACAGTTCAGGAACCGCAAAACGGATGAACGCCCAGCCCACAGGAAACGCTAACATTGGGGCAAAAGTGACGGTGGGTTCCCATTTTTATCACGTCTTTTCTAACTCGCAACCCAACCCTGAATATAATCTTGATGAAGCAGAAAATGTCATTTTAATTGACAAATTACAAGCTCTTCATGCAGGAGTCAATGCCTTACAAGGGTCTTTTTCTTTACCTTTTGATGGTTGGTTAGTCAATAAAGGGGAATTAACCAGCATTGATGCTGCTACCGTGGCAGGAGACTATCTCAGTTTGTTGAAGTCTATTGTCTGTGTGGAGTCAGAGGCAGAAGTTACTCCTGGGGGGGTATGTCCTCGGGTTTGGGTGAGTGATTTATCTGTGACCGGAGAATAGTGTTAATTTAGGGAAAATATAGCATAAATCGCTTATTTTCCCCGATAAATTCCACAAAAAATGGGTCAAACCTCTTTTTCTAGAGATTGTAAAAAATGTTCAGCAGTTTGGAGCAATTTGGGACCCCACAGTTGATCTCTGAGGTAATAAATGTTGAACAATTTTGGGGAAAAATTTTCCGATTTGTCAACAAAAGTCTCCTCATTCACCTTAAAATGGGCTACCATTAGGGCTAGTTTCGCCTCTTCTGCGTGGCTGATAGAAAAGGCTTGTTCAAACAACTGCATAGCCGGCTGGCACTGATCTAGCTCGTAAATTATCAACCCTATATTCATCAAAGAAGGGCTGTGATTTGGGTTGATTGCTAGACCTTGTCTGAAGCTCTCGGCTGCCGATTCTATTTGGCCAATTTGGTACAGACACACTCCCCGACAGTAGAGCATCGATTCATGAGGGCTGAGGTTGATGGCTCTATCGTAATCGGCGATTGCCTGATAAAAATTTCCTGAACAGGCATGAAAAGTGCCACGATTAAACAGGGCTGATACGTTTTTAGGGTTAAGCTTAAGTGCCTGGTTGTAGTCTTGATGAGCAGATTCCTGATGTATTTTAGCCAAATCATCGTAGACTTCGCCTCGGTGACCATAGGCTAACCCATAGTGGTTATCAAGCGCAATGCTTTTATTAAGGTCAGCCATGGCTAAATCTAGCTGACCTTGGTTACGATAAGCAATGGCTCGGTTTCGGTAAGCCCAGGGGTTGTCGGGGGCTGCCGTAATTGAACGGTTGTAAATGGCTATGGCATCATCAGACGGTTCTTCTGGAGTCTTATGATCATCAATAAATCGCATAACGTTTTGTTCGGTAAAGGGATACACACTATAATGAAATCATCACTGAAGATTGGTGGGGACTACACTTAACTTAACTAAGTTAGGTATTAAGTTAGATCCTGTATTAAGCTTAACATACTAAGTAGCAATGTCAAACTCTCTGAAAACAGTTATGTGAGGTGGTTTGAATGAAATATTTTTAGTCTTTTTCGCTAATTTCGGATTAAAACTTTGATATATCTATGGATAATGTACCTGTTATCCCTCTTGAATCACCATAATCACTGATCAAGGGTGATCTATGTTAGACTTAACCTAAACTTAAACTTTTAACTGACGAGATGGATTGTGATATTGCAATAAAATATATAGAACAAGAATTCAAAGTCACTCTCAAGCCAGCACAGGAAGCCGTTTTCCGTGGTGCGTGGGAGGGAAAAACCTATGATCAAATTGCTTCAAATAGTTCTGATTTCCCTAATGTTAAGTATTTAGCAAATGATATCGGCCCTAACTTATGGCAGAGCTTAACAGAATCCCTCAACGAGAAGATCAGTAAAGGAAATTTTCGTGCGGTCATCGAAGCGCGGTTGTCACAAGTTCGAGAAGTGTCTCCTGTCATTGTAGAAAAGGACATGGGACAGACCCCTCACCAAACCCTTATTGATTGGGGTGAAGCTCCGAATGTTTCGATGATTCCCATTTATGATGAACGGGAACAACAGATTAATGAGTTAAAAAGTTTAGTCACGAAACATCAATTAGTCAGTTTAATCGGTTTAAATGGAATTGGCAAAACCACCGTCGCTGTGAAGTTATTAGAAGAGTTATTGAATAATCAAACATTTGAGTTTATTATTTGGCGATCGCTGAGTTATAATCCTCCTCCTAAACTGGATAAAATATTAAAGGAAATTCTCAATTTTCTTGAGGTAAAAGAAGAGAGTTTGCTCTTCAATGGTCGAGAAGAAATACACCATAATCAAAAAATTTCCTTATTGATTGAGATTTTAAGAAAGAAAAGAACTTTACTTGTTTTAGATCATTTAGAATGTTTGATGCAAAAAGAGAAGATTGCCGGACAATATCAAAAAGAATATGCAACCTATAAAACATTGATCGAGCGATTAGGACGGGAACGCCATCAAAGCTGTTTATTAGTAATTACCCAGGAAAAACCTGTTGAAGTTATTGAACTGGAAGAGAGAGGATTTTCTGCTAGTTCTTACATTTTAAGGGGATTAAAAGAAGATATTAAGAAAAATTTTCACAATCATAGATTATTAGACCCTGATAAGTGGGACGATCTCATTGAAATTTTCAGAGGTCATCCTTTTGCTTTACAAAATATTGCCAGTAAAATCAAACACTTATTTGGTGGAAGTGTCAACAATTATCTAAAAGAAAGCACAATTAATCGTAGAGATATTAATGAAATGTTAGACCAAGAAATTAGTATCTTATCAGATTTAGAAAAGAGAATTCTCTTTTTATTAAGTACCTCTTCTAATCGGGGAGACTTATCATTTTCGGATCTCAAGCAGAAATTGATTCCCTTAGAAAAATCACAAAAACTATCCGGTTCTGATCTGCAAGATGCCCTAGAATCTTTGTTACAGCGTTCGTTAATTTCAGGAGAAAAAAAGTATCGAATCGATCCTATTGTTAAAAAATTTATTAGTAATAAATATTTCTTGTCTCATCCTGAATTCAATCAAAAATCTGTTAAAATAGATGAAGAAATTATTTTAGAAGCAGGTAATCCCCAAGAAAATATCAAGCGTCTAGAAAAAATATTTAATAGGTCATAAGTTATATTCAAGTTATTTATGAACAGTCCAGACTTCAAGTATATTTATTGTTTAAATCCTAAATGTTCTTATCCTCAGAACTTACCGCATTTACTCAAATGTAATGCTTGTCAATTTCCGTTGATTTATGAAGGGAAATCTAGTAAATATCGAGCCATTAAGTCTTTAGATAAACGAAGAGAAGGAAGAGTTAGGGAAGTCTATGATACTTTTTCTTATGAAGGAATTGACCAACAGGGACATCAGTATATTTTAAAGGTCTTTAACAGTCGTGTTTCGAGGATTAGTCAACTTTTTAATAAAGAAAAAGAAATTTTATCCATTTTAAATCATCCCAGAATTCCCAAGCTAATTGAAGATTTTGCTGTGAAGAGAGATGATGAACTTTTTCAAGTATTAGTAACTCAAAAAATAGAAAGTGAAAATTTAGAATATTGGTTGAAACATAATCAAAAAATTTCTCAAAAACAAGGAATAGAATGGATGAAGCAACTGGTAGAAATATTAGCTTATGTCCATAGAAACGGATTTCTTCACCAAGATATTAAACTATCGAATATTTTAGTTAATCAACAAGAAAATAAACTGTATTTAATCGATTTTAGTAATATTCCCGATGTAATTTCTCCTGGTTATACCGCTCCTGAACAAGCTGATGGAAATGCAGTTCCAGCTTCAGATTTTTTTGCCTTAGGAAAAACTTTTATACACCTCTTAACAGGAAAACATCCTCTGGATTTAAGATGTCCTCAAACAAGAAAATTTAAGTGGCGAACTTCCGCTTCAAACCTATCAGAAGAATTCGCTGATTTAATTGATGAATTAATTGAAACTGTTCCTGAAAAAAGATTAAGTGATTCTTCTACTATTTACCAAAAACTTAAAAAAATTGAACAGTCAGATGAAGATATAATCAGTCCTAAAGTTCTCGGAGTTGTGTCAGTATTAGGATTGATTTTAATGACGTTTTTTTTCGGTTTTTATTTAGGCAATAACTATCAAAAAAAACAAAATACTTCATCGTTTAAAACTTTGGAAAACTGTCTTAATTTCAATCTCTCAGAGCGTCTTAATAATTCTCGTTATGAGCGCAGAAGTTTAGGGGAAAAAAGGCTAATTGATAGAGGAGAAAGTGCAGCAGAAAGAGAAATATTTGAACAAGTTACAGAATCCATTAAAAGCTGTGATTTAGATCATGCAATAACTAAAGTTCAAGCACTCCAAGACAATGATAGTCCTGACCCTGAAATACAAATTTATTTGAATAATCTGAAAGCTTTAAAAACTCAAAAGCAATTGATTCAGATTGTTGTCAGTCTCCCCTTTGATAGAAGTCCATCTGATCTCGCCGTTTTGCAAGGAGTCGCCATGGCCCAATCATTCAATAATAATAATCAAGATAATAATTTGTTATTAATAGAAATTGCTAAGGATGATCGAGATGATAAGAATATTGTTAAACTTTTAGCTCAACAATTTGTGGATGATCCTAATATTAAAGCAGTTATAGGTCATCGTTCTAGCAATGCTTCTTTATGGGCAGCACCTATTTATCAATCCCAAAAATTAGTGATGATTTCTCCCACCAGTACCAGTCCCAGGATAGCTGAAATAGGGGATTATATTTTTCAGGCTGTATTTAATAATGATATACGTGCCAGTCATTTAGTGAACTATATTAATAGGAATACTTCAATCCAGAATATTATGATCTGTCATACGAAATATAGTAATTATAGTGTCTCCCTTGCTGAGTCAATTATCAAAAAATTTAAGGACTTAAAAAAAGAAATAAAAATTATCAATCAGCCTTGCTTTAAAGATTCAATTGATTATACTTATGAGCGTCAATTGAACTCGATTTTATCTACGATTCAAGAACAAAAAATAGAAGGACTGATTTTAATTCCTTCTGCTGATCCAGCAAGATTAAAGCAGGCCCATGAGTTAGTTAACTCAATCGAGCTAAGGGATTTATCAATCTCAATTTTCGGGAGTGATACGCTTTATAGTGTAGAAACTTTTGAAACTTTTAAAACTTCGGGAAAGTTTCCTAATATGATTCTCACCGTTCCTTCTCATCCTGATATTAATCCTGACTGGAATCAACAAGCAAAAAAAATGTGTAAAACAAGTGTTACATGGCGAACAATGACCGCTTTTGATGCGACTCAAGCTGTCATAAAAGGGTTTGAAAATAGCCCTTCTTTATCTCGTCAAGATTTACAAAAAAACCTCTCAAACCCAGACTTTAAATTTAAGGGTGCCACTGGAAATTTCACCTTTTCAGACACCGGCGCACGTCAGGGTTATGGGTGTATTGTTAAACTCAGTGATTCTATTGGGAAAAATCCAGGAACCCCTTTTCAATTAATTCAATGTGATGATTCTCCTTCAGAGCCAAATTAGATCAATCTAGGGGTTTCTATTGACAAATTGTCAAAATTATGCAGTAAAAGAACTGTACAAAAATAGTGGTTCTAATATTTATATTCTTTTAATTTCTAAAATTATTTTTGTGAGATAAAATAGGGGAATATTTAAAATAAAATTAAAATTGAACAATCTAAAAACTTTGTTGATATTGAGAGAATTCCCCTAAACAATCTTAGGATATGAGTAATAAATCTTCCTGTAACGGGATAAACAAACAGCATTATTTTTTCCCTTCACGTTGAGAATTGTTCATTTTTTAAGGAGTTTCTCTCATGGCAAAGATCAAAGTAGGTATTAACGGCTTTGGCCGTATTGGTAGATTAGTGTTTCGTGCTGGTATCAATAATCCTGATTTTGAGTTTTTAGGCATCAACGATCTAGTTCCTGCTAAGAATATCGCCTATTTACTCAAATATGATTCTACACACGGTCGTTTTAATGGCACCGTAGAAGCAAGAGAAGATGGGATTGTGGTCAATGGTAAATTCATCCCCTGTTTTGCCATTCGTAACCCCGAAGAACTGCCTTGGGGACAGATTGGAGTCGATTATGTTGTAGAGTCCACTGGCCTGTTTACAACCCACGACACCGCCAGCAAACACCTCACCGCCGGAGCAAAACGGGTGGTTATTTCTGCCCCCACCAAAGACCCCGAAAAGGTCAATACTTTTGTCATGGGGGTTAATGACGATCAATACGACCCTGCCAAGGATTATATCCTCTCCAATGCCAGTTGCACCACCAACTGTCTCGCCCCTATTGCTAAAGTGATTAATGACAACTTTGGCTTAGCTGAAGGGTTAATGACCACAGTTCACGCCATGACAGCCACTCAGCCCACTGTAGATGGGCCTAGCAGGAAAGATTTACGGGGAGGACGCGGTGCAGCCCAAAACATCATTCCCGCCTCCACAGGGGCTGCTAAAGCGGTGACTCTGGTCATCCCTGAGTTAAAGGGTAAATTAACCGGAATGGCCTTGCGGGTCCCCACTCCTGACGTTTCTGTGGTTGATCTCACTTTTAAAACCGACAAAGCCACCAGTTATGAAGCCATTTGTGCAGCCATGAAAGCAGCAGCGACCGGTGAGTTAAAAGGGGTATTAGGTTACACCGATGAAGATGTGGTTTCTATGGATTTTGAAGGAGATTACCACTCTAGCATTTTTGATGCTAAAGCCGGTATGGAATTAAATTCTAACTTCTTTAAAGTGATTTCTTGGTACGACAATGAATGGGGTTATTCTTGTCGGATGTTAGACTTAATGAAAGCCATGCAAGCCAAGGAAGTAGAAGTTATGGCAACAGTATAACCTGATTTTCTAGGGGCATCATTAACGATGCCCCTATCTATTTGATATGATCAAATTTTTAGATAGTTCTCTAAACTGAATTTTCCTGAACCAAAAGCAAGAATCATTAACAGTCCTCCCATTAATCCTAAGTTCTTGAAAAAAGCAATTTCTTCCTGGGGAAACGTTCCGTGAAAGATCAAGGTAGCGGGAATTAAAAAGCCAATTAATAAACAAGCCCCAATTTTAGATTTATATCCCAATAAAACCGATAAACCACCCATAATTAAAACCAGAATAGTTGCCCATAGCAAAACTTCAGTTAAGGGTAATCCTTTTGAGGCCATATAAGCTTGAGTTTGTGCCGGTGATAATAGCTTACTAACCCCAGATTTAATAAAAATCGCCGACAAAAATAATCTGGCTACTAGAGAAACATAACTTTGAAAAGTGACTTGAGTTAACATGGATAAATCACCTATTTATGATATTTTATATTTTGATAAAATTCTAACAATTTCCCACTAAGTTGACAACAAGGGCTGAAATTGAGAAGACTTTTTCCAGTCCGTTAACGCATTTTGCACAGAGGACGATAACCAATTATAATAATGAGGATAGACAGGAAGACGAGGCACTAATTGCCATCCTCGAGAAGTTAATAAATCGACTAACTGCTGATGAGAAAAATGGTCATAGTCTGGGTTTACTTCGTCTTTGGGACTGATTCCTCCTAAATCTGTCGCACCCGCTTCTAGACAGTCTAACAAACATCCAGGATCTGTGATTAAATTAGGGGGAATTTGTATGGTAATAGAATGAGGTAAGATATCTCTAGCTTTAGCCACCATTTCTGGTAACTGATGAAGGGGAAAGGTAGACGCTTTTAATTGTTGCTTGCTTCCTAATTGATGAGGCTGTAAAATAACTTCTTGAATATGTTTCCATTTTTGGTGAATGGCTGCGATCGCTTCTAAAGTTTGCCAAGCATCCCTATTTTCTTCTCCTATTCCTAAGAGAATACCGGTGGTAAAAGGAATCTTTAATTGACCCGCCCATTCTAACTGTTGTAACCTTAATGAAGGTGATTTGCTAGGCGCATGACGATGAACAGTTTGAAGCAGTTTTGGGGTAATTTGCTCTAGCATTAAACCCATAGACGCATTAACTTTTTTGAGAGTTTCCATTTCAGCAAAACTTAAAACCCCAACGTTGGTATGGGGTAAGAAACCTCTGGATAAAGCTAGTTGACACAGATTATAAATATGTTGAAACCATGCTTTTCTTCTGGGAGACTGGGGGTGAACTTCTCCACTTAAAATCAAGATTTCGCAAACCGATTGATCTTGCAATTTTTGCAAAATACTTTGACTTTTTTCTAAAGTTAGCCAATTATCTTGATAAGGATCAACTCGAAAATTACAATAGGTACAACGGTTAAAACACTCGTAAGTGGGAACTAGGGTATAAGCTGGACTATAGGTAATTTGTTTTGTCATGTTTCTGTCTGATACTTAAATTCATAACCATTTTTCTCAATAGTTTACTATAATACACCTAGACTTAATGGGGTTTAGAGGGTTATTATTGGAGTAGCTTTTAAAATAACAAGAATGAGCAACGAAACCTATTTTAATCATCCTATTTTCGGCCTTCTTTATCGTGTCTGCGTCCTTGATGACAATCAAGAGTTATTTACTACATTATACGCTCAACGGTTATTTTTTCTCATGAAGATACTGCCGAATAATACGGTTTTTGAACCGATTAGTCGTTCAGATGCTAGATTGTTAGTAGAAAAACGTTTGCGTAATCTTCATCGTCTAGGACTTATTGAAGAGTATAAAGACTTTCAAGTTATGTATAAACAAACTTTTCCTTAAATAATATGACAATCACTGAAAATCTTGACAAAATTCTGGGACAAATTCCTTCTTCTGTGCGATTAATTGCTGTGACGAAAAAGAAGTCAGTAGCTGCTATTAAAGAAGCTTATGATTATGGGATTCGCGATTTTGCTGAAAGTCGTATTCAAGAGGCACTTTTAAAGCAAGAACAGTTACAAGAGTATCAAGATATTTGTTGGCATTTTATCGGTCACGTTCAAACTAATAAGGCAAAAAAAGTATTAGAAAATTTTCATTGGATTCATTCAGTGGATAGTCTTAAATTAGCCGAATATTTGGATAAGTTAGCCTCTAAAACCTCTATCTCACCTCATATTTGTCTACAGGTTAAATTATTGACTGATCCCAATAAGTATGGATGGGACATGATAGAACTTTGGCAAGATTTATCTCACTTAGAATCCTTAAAACACTTAAAAATTAAAGGTTTAATGACTATTTTGCCTTTAGGATTGTCTGAAGATGAGTGTTTAGAAACTTTTGATAAAGTCAAAAAATTGGCTAAAAAAATAACAGAAAAGTCATCATTACAGTTGGAAGAATTATCTATGGGAATGTCTAATGATTACTTATTAGCAGTAGAAAAAGGGGCAACAATGATTCGTTTAGGAACCATTATTTTTGGAGAGAGAAATTAGTTGGTTTAAAGTTTGAATCGGATGTTGAGGTTTCCATCCCGAAAACCTTTTTACTTGGGAACGACAAGAATATCCCGTAACTAAATAGTAAGGTCTATCTTCAATATTTTGGGGTAAATGTTGTTGCCAACTGCTTTGATAAATGCCTTTTGAATTTTGATAATGTTCTTTTTCATGACCATACATTCCGGCCATTCCACAACAACCAACAGATAATAAATTTAAGTTAATTCCCATGTGATTAAACACTGTTTGCCATTGTTCTTGTGAGTTAAACACGAGAGATTTTTCGTGGCAATGTCCCAATAAATAATAGGAATCATTAGATTCAATTTTAGGCAATTTTTTCTCCTGTTTCACTAAAAATTCTTGGATTAATTGAACGTTATTAAAGATGTTTTGATCACCAGCAATTTTATTATATTCATCCCGATAAGTAAGGGTCATACTCGGTTCAATTCCAATCAGAGGAATGTCTAAATCTAAAACAGTTTTTAGGTGATTAATATTTTGCTGAACTACAGTTTTGAAGCTGGTAATAAATCCTTTCAAATGTAAAGGTTTACCATTGATAAAAAAGGGTAAGATATAAACATGATAACCTAAAGTTTCTAGAAAATGGTAAGTATCCATAACTAACTGGGATTCGTAGAAACTGGTAAACGCATCTTGTAATAAAATGATGCTATTTTTTTGTTCTTCTATTGATAATTTTGTTAAGGTTTTTATGTCAAATTCTTTGGTTAATTGTTGTCTTAAACTCGGTGAACTAATAACAGGAGGATTAACCAAATTTAATCCTTTATTAATCAGCAATTTAATTATGGGTTGCTGAACAACATTATTAAATAAATTAGGAGCAAAAGATTGATAATAAGCTAACTGTTCTATATTACCCATAAAATAATCTCTAAAAGGACGTAAATAACGATGATGATAAGCTTCTAAAAATTGAGATTTTAAATCAGGAACATCCACATGAATTGGACATTGACTGACACATCCTTTGCAAGCAAGACACCCTTGCATTGCCTCATAAACATGGTGAGAAAAATCTTCTTTTTTTTGCCATTTGTCTAGAGTAAACCAAACTTTTTGGATAATAGAAAAAGTATCATTATTATCTTGTTTAAAGTCTGATTTTGATAGTAATCTTAACCATTCTCTTAATAACATTGCCCTCCCTTTTGGAGAATGAATTCGGTCACGAGTTTGTTTAGCAGAAGGACAAATAATTTCATCTGGGTTAAAGTTAAAACAAGCACCATTTCCATTACAATTAAAAGCGGCTTCGTATTCTTTTCTAAACTTTTGAGATACCTGGCGATCAAACTGTCCTCTTAGGGGTGATTCTAGTTTAACAATTTCATCGTTACTCTTATAAGGGGTAACGATTTTTCCTGGATTTAATTTATTATTAGGATCAAACACTTGTTTGATTTTTCTTAAGTCTTGATACAGTTCATCACCGAAGAATAAAGGAGTATATTCGCTACGAAACCCTTTCCCATGTTCCCCCCAGATAACTCCCCCATATTTACGAACTAAATCAACTACTTTATCAGATATTTCTCTAATTAATTTTTCATCTTCAGGTACTTTCATATCCAAAGCTGGACGAACATGAAGACAACCCACATCCACATGACCAAACATGGCATATTTAAGGTTATAACTGTTTAATAATATTTTTAAGTCACTGGTGTAATTAGCTAAATCAAGAGGAGAAACAGCCGTATCTTCAATAAAGGCAATAGGTTTGCGATCACCTAACATACTTCCTAATAAGGCTGCGCCTTTTTTTCTCAATAACCATAATTGTTTAATTTCTTCTGGTTTTTCAGTTGTATAGTAACCGATAATTCCTGTATTTGAATCATTTTTTATTTGCTCAGTTAACGTTCTTATTGTTTCTTTTAATACCTGATTATTTTCTGCGAAAAACTCCACTAAATTAATAGATTTGGCTTGACCAACAAAGTCTTTTACTTTTTCAAAAATTCTATCTTTTTTAGCTAATTCTAAAATAGTTTCGTCCACTGTTTCAATAGCAGCAGGGTCATAATTCAACAAATTTTTAGCATCCTTTAAAGCAGCATCAAAATTGTGATAGTGTATAGCCAATAATTGAGTCGCTTTAGGTATTTTTGTTAACCTCAGTTTTGCCTCTGTAATAATTGCTAAGGTTCCTTCTGATCCCGCTAATATTCGATTAATATCAAAATAATTCCTGGTTTTATCATAAACTTTTGCCAGGTTATAACCCGTCATAAATCGAGTTAGCTTAGGGAATATTTTATCGATTAAATCTACTTTGTTAGAAACAATATCATCGATGACCTTATAAATGTCCCCTAATCTTCCTGATTCTTGTTTTAACTTAGCCACATCATTTATATTAACTTCTGAAGAAGTGCCTAAAGTTCCATCAGATAAAACCCAACTCAATTCTAAAATATGATCACTGGTTTTACCATAAATACGAGATCCTTTGCCCGCAGCATCCGTATTAATCATTCCGCCAATGGTAGCACGATTACTAGGGGCAAGAGAAGGGGCAAAAAATAAATTATCAGCCGCTAAAATTTGGTTTAATTGGTCTAAAATAATACCAGATTGAACCCTAATCCATTGTTCTTTTATGTTGACTTCTAACACTTGATTCATATACTTAGAACAGTCTATAATAATACTAGGAGAAAGTGACTGTCCATTGGTTCCAGTTCCTCCTCCTCTGGGGGAAAAAGTAACGGCTTCAAATTCAGTTCTGTTAGCTAAATTAAAAATTTCTCTAACATCTTGGTTGGTACGAGGAAAAACCACAGCTTGGGGTAAAATTTGATAAATACTGTTATCTGTTGAAGCAATTAAACGGTTAGCAATATCCCCTTTAATATCTCCTGAAAAAGAAGATTGTTTTAAACAATTTAAAAAATTAGCAATGGTTTGATTAATCGTTGTTTCTGGTAAAAGTCTAGGAATCATTTGACAAAGAAAGCAGAATGTTAGTTTAGTGATAACATACGCTGTTCAGTGATGCTATAAAAATTTTCCGTACACGAACGTTGAGAGTATTTAGGATAATCAATTCTGAATTTGTTCTAGATTTAGCCATCGTTTGGTAAATAATACTCTCAAAATTTTAAGATTTTTTATAGATACTGCGACTGTGATCAATCTCTATAATTCATATACGTATAAATTAGATAAATTAGAAATTGACCGTCTAAAATGAACAATTTTAATGTATCTTGTCCCATTCCTTTAGATAAATATCCGCAAGTTTTACTTGCTCATGGAGGAGGGGGAAAACTAATGCAGCAATTACTGGAAAAAATGGTCTTTTCCACCTTTAAAACCCCTGAAGACATTCCCCCTCATGACTCCGCTGTGATTAACCTTCCTGGGTCTAAAATCGCTTTTACAACGGATTCTTATGTGATTCACCCTCTCTTTTTTCCAGGAGGAGATATTGGTAGTTTAGCCATCAATGGAACCGTTAATGATTTAGCCATGAGTGGCGCACGTCCTCTTTATTTAAGCTTAGGATTTATTATCGAAGAAGGACTACCGATGGAAACTTTGTGGCGAGTAATTCAGTCCTTAAAAACAGCAGCTGACACAGCCAATATTCAAGTGGTTACAGGAGATACAAAAGTTGTCGATCGCGGGAAAGGAGATGGAATTTTTATTAACACAGCAGGGGTAGGAATTATAGAACATAATCAAACCATTGCCCCGCAAAAGGTTCAAACAGGAGATGCCATTTTAATTAGTGGAGATATTGGTCGTCACGGCATTTCCATTATGGCAGTTAGGGAAGGATTAGAACTGGAAACCACCATCGAAAGTGACTGCGCCCCTCTCCATCACATTGTCTTAGAAATGCTCAATCAAGGGGTAGAAATTCACTGTTTAAGGGATTTAACCCGAGGGGGTTTAGCTAGTGCCTTAAATGAAATTGCTGCGGGTGCTGGTGTTACTATAAACATTAAAGAAAAAGCGATCGCTGTTAGAGAAGATGTACAAGGGGCCTGTGAAATTCTGGGGTTTGATCCCCTCTATGTGGCCAATGAGGGGAGATTTGTCGCTTTTATTGCCCAAAACTCAGTTAACAAGGCTTTAAAGATTCTCAAATCGTTTTCTCAAGATGCTTCTATCATTGGTGAAGTAACTGGGACTGGAACAGGAATGGGCTTAGTTACCCTAGAAAGTAAAATCGGTTCTCAGCGCATTGTCGATATGTTAAGCGGAGAACAATTACCCAGAATCTGTTAATTAGTGGGACTCATTTTTTGATTCTGAGGGCGAGCATTTTGCGCTGCTTCCGTGGCAATTTCAGCGGCCAAGCTTGTCATAGGAGAAACCTGTTTTGAAGCCCTCTTACGACGATTTTGTGGGGTTAGAGTAGAAGAAGCAGGGGTGACTAAACTGTATGCTTTCCACTCGCTTTCCACACTCCACTCCGGATCATCGGTGATCAGCAAAACTCCACCGGCTGGAATCGCTATTTCATCGGTGGCAGCCCAAATACAAAATTGAGTCCAGGGGGAACGCAACAAAAAGACTTGTATTTGTTTACCTTGACAACTGCCGTCCGTATATCCTAACAAATAACGACCCTGTTTAATCATTGGCCGTAATTGAGGATATTTTTCTAACAACATAAAAATTCCGTGATGGGCCATAATGTTAATGATTACTAATTCAACAAAAGGATCTGTCTAGCACGAAACTTAACAGTAACCTTAGCTATTAAGCATAGAAAGAGGTTATCAAAAAATTACGTATCATAGATAACCAAATGGTATTTTTGAGGGAAATGTCAGGAAAATTTAACTTAACTTAACCCCAAGTCGGAAAAAAGGGTGTTTTTTGTAAAGATTTGTAACAAAAATTAGTCAGTTGTTGCGGTGGACTCTTCCTCTTTCTTCACAGGACTTACCTTGGCACGATACAACAATTTATGTTCGTGATCATAACCTACATAGCGAATGATCACGGGGTCACCTTGTTCAGCGTTTCCTCCTCCTTCTAGTAGTTGGTGAAATTGAGGATCATAAGGTATCATTTCTCCTACTGTTCCTTTCATTTCCAGTCCCCATTGTTTCAATAATTCAAAAATAGGTTTCACTAAAGGCAATAATTTAACGGCAGATATTTCAGGATTTTTTTGAGCTACAATTGCTGCGGTTGGCCATTGTAACAACCAAGATTCCAAAGCAGCTATACTAGCAGATTGAAATTCTTTTTTCAATGTCTCTTCTTGTTGATTTAGTCTATCTTGCAACTGTTTATATTCTTGTTTTAATGATTGAGTATTACTATCAGTATTAGTATTGATATTGATATTTTTAGAAATTACTTGACTGGTCATTTCCCAATCCTCACTCAAAGATTGGGCTGTTTCAAATTCTAGTAACAACTGTTCTAAAGATATATTTAACACCTGGGATAGCTTAAGAATATCTGTAATGGATAGTTTAGGAAGTAATCCCGTTAATAATCGATTTAACTGCCATTGAGATACCCCAGATACTAGACTTAATTCCTCAAAACTAGCAATTTCTGCTTGCTGCATTAACTGCTTTAGTTTTTGCTGGTTAGAGACATAAGTGGTAGGCTGCTTCATAAATGTTAATATAATGATTTAACCGCAATCATTCTGAGTTTACCTTAAATTGGTCATAGGGATAATAATTATTATATTTTTGTTATTATTGTACCCTATTGTAATTTTAGATTAAGACCTATTACTGACCTATGAATTCAATTACTTGGATTGGTTTATTAGCAGGAACCCTAACCACTATTTCTTTCTTTCCACAAATGTTGAAAACCTGGAAAACTCGTTCAACAAAAGACATTTCTTTAGAGATGTTTTTACTGTTTTGCTGTGGCGTATTGTTATGGATTCTTTATGGTTTATTTTTGGGGGATATTCCCGTAATTATGACCAATGTAGCTACTTTTATTTTAGCATTTCCTATTCTGGTTTTGAAACTAAAATATAAGTAACTAAAAAAAGTCTCGCAAATTATTGATCAACATTGTAGATGATTGAATCAATAACTTGCGGGACAAAATAACTAAGTCTACGAAACTTTAATCTTCATCAATAGGGGGATACGCTTCTTCTATTTCCCATAATATATCTTTATGATCGATGAACCAACTACGGGTTTCTGGGGTTAATTGAACCCAGATAATTTCCATCGGGACATAAGGAGAGGAATATTGATACTTTTCTCCTAATTGTTTCAAATTATCAATAACATTAGCAGATAATCCAAACACAGACCAATCAACGTGCAAACGTCTGCCAAAGACACCTCCCGTTGGATCAAAAACCAGTTGGGATGCTCTGACTAAATCGGCAAAATGTCTAGGTTTTAGTCCGGTTAGCTTTTGGATTTCCATTCCTTGGCTACGACTTGGCTGCATAGCGACTTTTCCTAAGCAAATAATTCTGTAGTTATTGTAACCGATTAAGGTCACTTTTTATCTATTTTTTATCGCTCAATTATGACTTATTAGCGAAATATTAATTTTTTATGCTATTAATGAATTTTTGATAATAAATATTTTGTTATGTTACAATCATTAACAATCACTAGCCTAACTTAATCCTCAGGAATTGAAGAGTTAAATTATTATAGTTTTGAGTATTTAGACTGATTATGAATTTCCCACCGACCCTTTCTGCACCACAACTACTAAGAATGTTGAAACTGATTTTTTATCCCTTGGATTATTTAGAAGATAATTATCAAAAATATGGGGATATTTTTGCCACGAGTCAATCTGAAACTCCTTTTGTTTATATTAGTAATCCCCAGGCTATTCAAGAAATATTAACCCAGGATAAAACGAAATTTAAAAGCTCAGCAGGTCGCGGTTTTCTAAATACATTATTAGGGGATAATTCTTTACTCTTTTTACAAGGGGAAAAACACCAACGAGAACGAAGATTATTAACGCCTCCTTTTCACGGAGAAAGACTTAATAGTTATGCTAAACTGATTTACTCTATTAGCGACGAAGTTACGGAAAAGCTAGAAATAAATAAAGCTTTTAATGTTCGTGAAATCATGCAGGAAATAACTTTAAAAGTTATTTTAAAAGCTGTTTTTGGGATCACAGAAGGAGAACGTTATCAGCATTTACAGGACTTATTAAAATCGTGGCTATTATTTTTTGATACTCCGGCAAATGCTGCCATTATGTTTTTTACTGTTCTCCAAAAAGACTGGGGTAAATGGAGTCCTTGGGGACGTTTTTTAAGAATAAAATCAGAGATTAAAGAGTTAATTTATACTGAAATAAAAGAACGCCGTCAACAAGAAAATTATACAGGAACAGATATTTTAACTCTGTTAATGTTGGCTAAAGATGAAGCAGGACAATCTATGAGTGATCAAGAATTACACGATGAATTGATTACTCTTTTAATTGCTGGTCATGAAACAACTGCTTCTAGTTTAACTTGGGCTTTATATTGGATTCATTATTGTCCAGATGTTGAA